>JAEUSA010000229.1 GCA_016788945.1 Leptospiraceae bacterium | reverse complement strand
CAGTTTACCGTCGGCGGGCTTGAGGAAAATGCGTTCGATTTCAAACAGGCGTGTATTTTGTTCTTCGCGGTAATTACCGTGTACGGCGCGCAATAGTCCCGGCAGAGGAGAAATGCGCAGGCGATCGAGATCGCTGTGCAGTGCATTCTGCATCGCCATGGCATCGCTCGCAGTACAGTAATACTCATCGGTCGACAGATCTGCCGTACCGTGAAAGGCATAACTCAGAGACTCATTGAGTGCAAGCGACTTCGCCGCGAGATTGCGCAGCTCGTGTTCGGTCGAACGCAGTGCGTTGCGCGCCCGCGGTGTTTCGCACGGTACCAGCGCCGGCTCGATGGCGATTTCTTTATACCCGATAAATCGGCCGATTTCCTCGACGAGATCCTCGGCGATGGTGATATCAAACCATTTTCGCCATGCAGGCGGAGTAACCTCGAGAGTATCTGCCTTCTCGACGACATCAAAGTGCAGTCGGCGCAGAACATCTGCGTTCTTCAGCGTCCGGTGGGCAATATGACCGAGCTTCTGATCAATGAAGGTATTGTCGACGACGATCGATTTCGTTGCGGCAAAATCCTGTGTCTGCGCCTCGACCAATTCTGATAACACAAGGTCTCGTTGTGAAGCGGCAAGAATCTCGGCAAAACGAAAAATTCCCGCGCGCGCCTTTTCAGGGTTCTGCGCCTTTTCAAATCGCTGCGACGAATCGCTGCGGATACCCGTCTTCGCAACGGTCTTTCGGATTTCTGCACGGGGAAATGTCGCGGATTCAAGAAAAAGCCGCGTGGTTTTGTCCGTCGTTTCGCTGCCCAAACCGCCCATCACACCGGCAAGCGCCACCGCCTTATCGTTGTCGCGAATGACGACGAGTCCTTCGGGCAGATCATGCGTACTACCGTCGAGCAGGGAAAGTTTTTCGCCTTTTTTCGAATACGAAACCTTTACCGTATCGCTGATTTTGTCGCGATCGAATGCATGGTTGGGTTGGCCTATTTCAAACAAAACGTAATTGGAAACGTCGACCACGTTGTTAATCGGTTTCTGCCCGACCGACATAAGCCGCATCTGCAGCGCAATGGGTGACGATTCCACTTTAAAACCGCTGAGTTCAGCTCCGCAATAGATGATTGCAGATTGTTTTTCGATTTCAATTTTGGGAATACCCGTTTTTTTCGTTGTGGTAAAACTTGCCTGTTCAGGATTCTTTTTCAGCGGCTTGCCGATCAGCGCCGCGATTTCGCGGGCAAAACCGAAATGGCACCACAAATCAGGGCGGTGGGTTATCGACTTGTTATCGATGTCAAAAATAACATCGCTTTTGCCAAAGTAATCAGCAAGGGGGGCGCCGATTTTCCAATCGTCGGGTAGGGGCATCAGGCCATCAATTTTGGCTGGGGCGTAATCGAGAGCGGTGATACCCAGTTCACCGCCCGAACACAACATGCCGAAACTCTCTACGCCGCGCAGCTTCGCTTTTGTCATCTCTCGGCCGTCGGGCAACCTGACGCCGACAAGGGCCGCAGCAAACTTCTTACCCTGCTCAACATTTGCAGCACCGGTAACGATCTGCACAATTTCTTTGCCGGTGTTTACTTTGCAGATGCGCAACTTGTCAGCATCAGGATGTTTTGTTAGCTCTTCGATGTACGCGACGGGAATTTTTTCCATGTGCGCCATAAAATCGTCGAAGCCTTCAACCTCGCACGTCTTCATCGTCAGAAGGTTGGCAAGCTCTGCAGGTGCTATTCCGGAAAGATCAACAAATTCGTTGAGCCAATTGTATGAGAGTTTCATGCTTACCTCAAAACTGCTTTAAAAAATCAAGCTTGCCGGCCATAAAATGGCGGATGTCTTCGATGCCATGCTGCATCATCACTAACCGGTTCAGGCCGAGTCCAAAGGCCGCTCCCTGCCATTCGTTAGGGTCTAGGCCGGCCGATTTGAGAACATTCGGGTGCACGAGCCCGCAGGGTAAAACTTCGACCCAACCCGAATGTTTACACACCGGACAACCCTTTCCGTCACAGACCAGACATTTCATATCGAGCTCGAAGCCGGGTTCTACAAACGGGAAATATCCCGGGCGCAGGCGGACATCCACCTCACGACCAAAAACTTCAGTCAGCAGCGTCTGCATCAGATGCAACAGATTACCGACCGACACCTTGCGATCGACAATCATACCTTCCATCTGATAGAAAGTATGTTCGTGCGACGCATCGACCTCTTCATAGCGAAACACGCGGCCAGGGGCGATGATTCTCAGCGGCGGCTTCATGCGCTCGAGCGCGCGTATCTGTACAGTCGAGGTATGTGTGCGCAGCAGATGCCCCGTGGTCGTATAAAACGTATCTTGCATGTCGCGCGCCGGATGGTCGTCGGTAAAGTTGAGAGCTCCGAAATTGTGGTAGTCGTCTTCGACCTGCGGGCCGTCGACGATCGAGAAGCCCATCGAGGTAAAAATATCTTCAAGCTGTTTCTGCGTACGGCTGATCGGATGGATATGGCCCGAAAATGCCGCACCGCTTTTGACTGCAGCAAACTCGGCAGGCACAACCGACATGTCGACAAACTCCGTTTCTGCCAGCGTCGCATACCGCGCTTCAGTCAGTTGCTGTTCTTTTTCCGTGATCAAAGCTTCGAAGCGCAGCTTGAATTCATTCGCCGCCTTGCCGACTGCGCCGCGTTCTTCCGCAGAGAGAGATCCCAACTGCTTCATGACTTGCGTGAGCGCGCCTTTTTTGCCGACGAAGTCTTGCGTGACCTGTTGCAGCGCTTCGGCATTTGCAGCCGAGCCGACGGCCGCGGCGGCCTTTTGGTCTAAGGCCTGAATTTCGCCGATTAAGTCTGCCATGACCTCGGTAAAACCGGGTAACGAGACAGGCCGTCAAAAACCTTTAGTCGTGTAGGTGTTGTGCTTTCAACCTTGCCTGATGCGGCGACGGGCCTTGCTTCGGTTGTGATCGTTTCTGCGTGACACCGAGTTTTGATTGTTCGGATTACGCACAGCTTGCGGTTTGAGCTTATCAGTCAATTCATCATCATCGTACTCCTTCTATCATTTGTCGATTCGGCCGGTGCCACACCCTTGGATGAATCGGGCAAGCTAAACGCATTGGCCCAATTTGAATATTTCCGGGACGCAACGCA
>JAEUSA010000273.1 GCA_016788945.1 Leptospiraceae bacterium | reverse complement strand
GTTTTTGCTGCGGGCGAATCAGTAAGAAATAAAACGCCACTAGCCTCGCAACGATTGGCCACATACCGAACAGGCCAGACATCACGTCGGCCTGTGGTTGTTGTTTTGCCGCACCTTGCGCCGCAGTCGTCGCTGCAGCTCCACTGGCCGGGGCGGTAGATGTGGCCGCCGGAGCAGCTGAAGGTGCCGGCGCAGCAGTTGGCGCCGAAGCAGGGGCGCCGCCCGGTGTAATTACGGGAACTTGCGCGGCCTGTGAAATGGTATACAATACGTCACTCATACCGGCAGGGCGGGTTTTTGACACACCGCGTCAATGTTTAGCACGGTGCAAACATAAATTAGTTGCCATTCCGTCACCGAATGTACAGGGTGCGGCGTGCGGTTGTGGAGCGGCGTTTTGTTGTTGGCAGGTTTGCTGTTCCTCGTGCATTGCAAGGTCGGCTCCAACGGCGAAGCGCCGAATCAAGGCGCGGTTCAGCAAACCGCTGCCGGCCAAATCGTCGCCAACCTTTCGAGTCGTGGCATACAGAACGATTCACGCCTGACTGAACAGAGCATGATCGCTCTCTATCTATATAAGAAGAAAGACTACAGCCTCAGTTGCGTCTCGGCTGCCGACAGGCAGAAATGCGAAGATGGTTTGATCTTTAAGAATGAAAAAGTAGATTCTCTGGGCTTTACCAATGAACCCGGCTATTTCGGTTACGATGCGGATTTTCAGTCCTACTTTCCGATGCTGGTTGCCGATCCCGGGCATAACTATCCATCAAGCAAGCCATCTGATCCCGCAGGTTTCGCCGACCCCGATGTCTGGCAGTGCATGCGTATTCCGTTCAGCACTGACCCCAATTACGGCAAATATGAGTGCGGAGTCAACTCACACCCGATACGGTATTTCAACAAACAACTCACGACATATACTCTGCAGGTCTACGCCACCAATGGCAAAGGTTATGCATCCTCTTATATTTTGGATTATAACCTGTTTAATAGCCTCAACCACCCGGTGAAAGACGGCGATCGCTATTATGCCTACTTCGCAGTACATTATAATGCGACGAAAGCCGCGGCAGATTCTGAAGACCGTTTCGATGCCAATGCCACCACATGGAAGAGGCCTATCGAACCCGACCTCGTTTCACCGCGCATTGAAATCAAAGTAAAACTTTTGCCCGAGGGACCTTACGATAAGGCGGGTAGCGTGTATGATATTCCCGATTATTCGCGCTGGTACGACCCGCTCGCAGGTTGTCGTGCGACGCAGTCGGTGCCGGCAAATTCGATCTACATCAGTGAAATTTTATGGATGGGCAGCGAAGATACCTCGGGTACCAGCGCTACGGAAGACGAATTTATTGAAATCTACAACAGCAATGCCTTTGACGTCAGCATTTCAGGCTGGAAACTCAACGGCGTAGGCTCAGGTACTGGCGCCATCGTACTGCCTACCTGTGCGACCATCAAAGCCAATAGCGTCTATACGGTGGGCAAGCAGACGACCAAAGCGATTACCAAACTGGACTATGTCGTGAGCGATATTTCCCTGTCGAATTCGGGCGAAGGTACGCTCAATATTCAAGATTCATCGGGCACTATCGTGAGCCAGATAACAGGGTGCACTACCGGGCCGTGGGGTGGATTTGGTGTGAACGGTGGCTCGGGATTACCCAAACGTTCGATGCGGCTGACGAGTATTGCCGCATTTGCCGGAACTTGCGCGGCGGGATGGTCGACCACGAGCACAGCAGATACTTCGTATTCGACGTCATCAGGCAATTTGAACAGCAGCAATAAGGCGGGTTCAGACGCCGTCGAAGGAACCGTCGCGACTCCCGGTTACGCAGGACCTTGAACCTAAAAGATAACTATCAACATACCCTTGCCGAGATTGCAGACGCCTGCACGCGCTGTGGCCGAAACCCCGCGGATGTGCATCTGATAGCGGTATCGAAGACGCATCCGGTCACACTGGTCGATGAACTTGCGAAACTCGGGCAGATTGATTTCGGGGAAAATCGTATTGCCGAACTTGCGGAGAAACGTGCACAACTGCAGTCAAAACCAGTACAGTGGCACCTGATCGGGCAATTGCAGACCAACAAAGTGAAGCTGCTCGATGCCGATACGATTCTGCATTCGCTCGACCGCGTTTCGTTATCCGAAAAGCTCGCCCAGCGTTTTGCCGGTGAAAGTTTGCGTTGTCTGATTCAGGTAAATTGCAGCGGTGAGGCGAATAAATCCGGCGTCTTGCCCGAAGCACTGCCCGAGCTGTGTGACCACGTGGCGAAACACAACGAGTTGCACGTGCTGGGCCTTATGACAATGGCCGAAAATACCGAAGACGAAAATACCGTTCGCCGTAGTTTTACGCTGCTGCGCTCGCTGTCAGAAAAAGTCTCTGCGCAGAAAATTTTTCCGCAATACGCCGGTTGGTTGTCGATGGGTATGTCGGGCGATTTTCGACTTGCGATCGCCGAAGGTGCCACGCACGTGCGCATCGGCAGCGCGATTTTTGGCCATCGGTAAATAGGGGTAGGTTTAAACCTACCCCTATTTACCGATACAGAAACGACTGAAAATGCGGCCCAAAATATCTTCGCTGCTGATTTCACCGGTAAGTTCGGCAATCTTTTCGACACTGTTGCCGACAAGGTGGGCAATGACCTCGGGTAATTCGCCGGTTTCGACTGCGCGCGCTGCATTGTTAAGCTGACCCGCAATATCGATCAAGAGCTGGCGCTGCCAGAGCGCTAGGGGCAGAGCATCCTTGGGGGCCATGGCTGCAATCAGCTCGCCGATTCTCTGCAGCAGATTATCGATTCCTGCCCCGGTGGTGGCCGAAATAAACACATCGTTGCCAACGGTATTCTGCCACGTGGCATGCAGTTTATCGCATTTGTTCACGACGAATATCGGGGAGGCGCTGAGTCCCGTGATTTCATGCGCCTGCTTCGTATCGCGCTCGACTGATCCATCGACCATCAAAAGGCAGATGTGCGCGCGACCCATCAATTCGCGGGTGCGCTCCATGCCGATCTGCTCGATGCTGTCAGCGGCTTCGTGGCGTAGGCCCGCGGTATCAAACAGCCGAATATTAACCCCGGCGATTTCAATCTCGGCTTCGATATAGTCGCGTGTGGTGCCGGCGATGTCGCTGACGATTGAACGGTCTTGGCCCACAAGGCGGTTCATCAGCGAAGACTTACCCGCATTGGGTGGCCCCACAATCGCAATGTGCACTCCGCCCTTAATGGCTTCAAAGCGTGAGGCCTCAGCCTCGAGCCGGCGCGCTGCAGTTTCACCGTCAGATAGAATTTTGAGTTTGGTTTCCCGCGTGGCAAAACTGATATCTTCGTCGATAAAATCGAGTTCGGCATTGAGATCGGCGAGCAGATTCATGAGGTGCGACCGCAACTGTAAAAGTTCACGCCGGAAAGAGCCCTGCGACAACCGTTGTGCGGCCTTGAGCGAAAGCGCGCTGCGCGCCTCAATGATTTCGGCGACCGCCTGCGCGGCGTCGAGGCCGAGCTTGCCGTTCAGATATGCGCGGCGGGTGAACTCACCGGGTTCGGCTGCGCGAAAGCCTGCTTGATAGAGTAGCGCCAGAATGCGTTTGACAATCAGCGGATTGCCGTGACAGCTGATTTCAAAGCTATCCTCACCGGTGAAAGACGCAGGACCCGCAAACTTTATGAATAGGACATCGTCGATGGTTTCATCGCCGTCGCGCAACACACCATAATGTGCGATGCGAGGTGCGAGGTTTGAGACGGTCTTACCGCTATGCGTAGTAAATAATCCGTCGAGTTTTGTAAAGATAGTATTGCCCGCCACCGCCGCGCCGCTCGCGCGAATCACGGCAATGGCTGAACGCGTCCCGGCGGTGGTCGCAGGGGCGCAGATTGAATCAGCGGTTGAAGTTATCGTCCTTGAATTCAATATCCTCTGCGCCTTCAGGGTCCTGACCGGCTTCAAAGTTGATATTGCCGATATTTTCTTCGGTCACCATTTCATTTCCGGGTTCAGGAACCTGGCCGTTGTTGACGCGGAAGACGCGCACGCGCTTGTAAACACCGTTGCCTTCGGATTCCGTTTTTACGTTTTCGTTGTCTTGTAACGCCATGTGCACCAGCCGCCGTTCATACGGATTGAGCGGGTCGAGCAGCCGGCTTTTGCCGGTTTTGATCACGTAATCACCGGTTTTGCGCGCTATTTCCATCAGGTGTTGCGCGCGGCGTTCGCGGTAGTTTTCGATGTCGAGCAGAATCTTGGGTTGCTCGCCGGTAATTTTCTCAACGATCAGGTTGGTCATAAACTGCAGCGCTTCGAGCGTGCGGCCGTGTTTACCGATGATGTAACCGGCAAATTCACTCTCGAGATCGACCATCAACTTGCCTTCTTCGACATTGCGGTAATCTTTCACGCTGACCGAATAACCCATGTGGCCGAGCAGCGTCGAAATCACACCGCGGATGATGACCGCGAGCGGTGTTTTACCGCGGATCGCATTGATTTTGTAGATGCCGAGGGTTTTTTGCCCGAGGCCGAGAAAACCCGAGCTGCCCTTTTTGAGCACGCTGAGTTCAATAGTGTCTGGCTCCGTACCGAGGTACGAAACGGCCTGGTCGAGGGCCTCTTTTTCGCCGAGTGCCTGTACTTCAAGAATCTGCATATTATCCTCTTTTATTAAAAATCACGTAGCTGCCGCGGCTTTGTTCTTGCGGTTCGTCAATACCTGCTGGCCGATAGAGAGCAGGTTCTGCACTGTCCAGTAGAGCACGACGCCCGACGGCATCGCGTAGAACAGGAACAACATCATGAAGGGCATCAGCAACATAATCTTGCGCTGGTTTTCATCACCCGATGTCGGAGTAAGTTTGGTTTGGTAATACTGCGTCAGTGTCATAACAATCGGCAGCAGGTGTATCGCAAAGCCGCCGACATAGGGCAGGGTTGCGGGCAATGAAAACACGTGGTCTGGCTGCGACAGGTCGGGAATCCAACCGGGAATAAAAGGTGATTTCCAGAGGTCGTAAGCGTCAGAAAACGCGGAGTACATCGCGATGAAGACGGGCAACTGTATCAGCATCGGCAGGCAACCTGAAACCGGGTTTACTTTGTGCGTCTTGTACATCTCCATGATGCGGCGCTGTTTTTCTTGCGGATTGTTTTTATAGCGTTCGTTGATCTCTTTGATTTTCGGCTGCAATTCGCCCATGCGCTTCATTGCCTCTGCCTGTTTCTGGTTGAGCGGGAAGAATGCCAGCTTCAGCAGCAACGCGATGAGAATGATGCCGATACCGTAGTTCGGGATAACTTTGTAGAGCAGGTTGAGCGCTGACACAATGATGTCGCGTATCGGTTCGGTGATGCCGAAATCAAAAGATTTGTACAGATTTTTGTGAAACTTCGCAAGTTCGGGAATCAGCTTGCGGGCGTTGTCATCGGGATGCAGTTTTTCATCCATCTTGGGACCCATATAACCGATGAATTCGAAGACTGCCGGTTTCTTTTTCTCTACCGAAACATCGCCGAGGTTAAGATGAATCGATTGTTTGCTGATCGCATTTTTGTCATTTGCGTCAGCAGGATCAAATTTGATGCTGAGATTTTTTGTCTGGAATAATGGCTGCATGTTCAACACGAGAAAGCGCGATGAGACACCGAAGAAGTCAGCGGCGCCGGGTATTTTTTTCTCGGGTACTGCGGCTGAGTTACACGCGCAGCTCAAGCCACCCGCACCGCCGGTGCCCTGATAGACCTGCTCGAACTTGTCGCCGATGCTGTAGTGATGGTAATCACGGAAGTTGCCCGGATTTTCGGGTTTAGGACCAATCGTCGGCAGCGCATAGAGCATCAGGTTCGTGAGCTTGAGATCGCTGTCTGACTGGATGCCGATCGTGACTTTGAAGTATGGGGCCGCTTTGAGGAATACGATGACCTTGGTTAGCGTTGCGGGAAATTGTTTCTTACCCTGCAGAAAGAGAATCGGCGCGGTACCGGTGATCTTTACGAAATCGGCGGTTTCTTCTTTTTGGAAGGTGTAAACGGCGTACATCGCAGCGGTGATATTCGCCAGTTTCTGCTGTTGTTCTGCCGGCGTGTTGCCTTCGGTACCGAGGTAAGGCGCGAAGAAAATCTGCTGCCCCGGCAGAATAATTTCTGCTCCGTCGCGGCGCGGGTATGCCGTGTCGCGGTTCTTGAACTCTGAAATATGCCCGCCAATTTCAGAAAACGTGATGCGGTAATGATTGGTTTCAAAGCTGAGGCGTTTGTTAAAATCACCACCTTTAGCAGGGGTTTGCATCGCCGAAGGTTCAGCCGGTTTGGCATCGCTGACGAGGGGCAGGGGGATAAAAAGCGCGGTAGCAAGCGCTGCCGCCGCATAAGCGCGGCGACGGCCGGTAAAAGACAGCATATACGGTTAGGATTTACGCTGGAGACAAAGGGTAAATCACTTTGTC
>JAEUSA010000172.1 GCA_016788945.1 Leptospiraceae bacterium | reverse complement strand
GCGACGATCTCGAACATGACACCCGAATACGGTGCGACGGCGGCGATGTTCTTCATCGACCAGCAGACACTTGACTACCTGAAACTCTCAGGCCGCACCGATGAAAACGTAAAGCTCGTTGAAGTCTACGCAAAAGAAGCGGGCTTCTGGGCCGACAGCCTCAAGACAGCAAAATACGAGCGTGTCCTGAAATTCGATCTTTCGACGGTAACGCGCACGCTCGCCGGGCCATCGAACCCGCACAAGCGCGTGAGCACAACCGACCTCGCGAAAAACGGCATCGCTGGCGCGTGGACCGAAGAAGCGGGCAAGATGCCCGACGGCGCCGTCATCATCGCTGCGATCACGAGCTGCACGAACACCTCGAATCCGCGCAACGTGATCTCGGCCGGTCTTTTGGCGCGTAACGCGAATGCAAAAGGCCTCGTGCGCCGCCCGTGGGTAAAGTCATCTTTGGCACCAGGGTCCAAAGTGGTGCAGTCATACCTCGAAGAGGCAAAACTTCTGCCTGAACTCGAAAAACTTGGCTTCGGTGTTGTCGCGTTTGCCTGCACGACCTGCAACGGTATGTCAGGTGCGCTCGACCCAAAAATTCAGCAAGAGATCATCGACCGCGATCTCTACGCGACCGCAGTGCTTTCGGGCAACCGTAACTTCGACGGGCGCATTCACCCCTATGCTAAACAGGCATTCCTCGCGTCGCCGGCGCTCGTCGTGGCATACGCGATCGCGGGCACCGTGCGCGTCGACATCGAAAAAGATCCCCTTGGCAAAGATGCGCAGGGCAACCCGGTGTACCTCAAGGATATCTGGCCGTCGGATGCAGAAATCGACAAAATCGTTGCGCAGAGCGTGAAGCCCGAGCAGTTCCGCGCGGTCTATGACCCGATGTTTGCGCGCGGTGCAGCCTCGACGAAGAAGATCAGTCCCCTCTACGACTGGCGAGCACAATCGACCTACATCCGCCGCCCACCATATTGGGATACCGAAGGCGTCGGCGCTCTCGCCGCGAACCCGCGCACGCTCAAGAACCTGCGCCCGCTCGCTATTCTGCCCGACAACATTACCACCGACCACCTCTCGCCTTCGAACGCAATTCTGCGTAACAGCGCCTCGGGGGAATACCTCGAGAAGATGGGCCTGCCCGAAGAGGACTTTAACTCGTACGCCACGCACCGCGGTGACCACCTCACTGCAATGCGCGCCACGTTTGCCAACCCGCAGCTCATGAACGAGATGTGCCTCGATGACAAGGGACAGGTGAAGAAAGGCTCACTCGCCCGCGTCGAACCCGAAGGCAAAGTGATGCGCATGTGGGAGGCTATCGAAACCTACATCAACCGCAAGCAGCCGCTGATTATTGTCGCCGGTGCCGATTACGGGCAAGGCTCGTCACGCGACTGGGCAGCCAAAGGTGTGCGCCTCGCCGGTGTCGAAGTCATCGCTGCAGAAGGCTTC
>JAEUSA010000270.1 GCA_016788945.1 Leptospiraceae bacterium | reverse complement strand
TGCCGCAAATACTTCAAGATAAAGGCGGTTGGGCTAACCGCGACATCATCGGCTGGTTTGAAGACTATGCCGCACAGGTGGCGCGCGCCTTGGGCGACAGAGTCCAAGATTTTATCGTTCTCAACGAGCCGATGATCTTTCTCACCTTAGGTTACCTGCTAGGCCTGCACGCCCCGGGAAAACGGTCGCTGAAAGGTTTTTTTGCCGCAAGCCACCATACACTGCTGGCGCAAGCGGCAGCTGCCCGCGTTCTGCGTGCGGAGCTTAAAACTGCCCGTATCGGCACGACTATTTCAGCCACTGCTGCATACCCTGCCACACAAAAACCCCGCGACATCATCGCCGCACGGCGGTTTGATACACTCTACAACACATTCTATCTCGAACCCGTGCTCGGCCGCGGTTATCCGACCGAACACTTTCCCGTGCTCAGGCGCATCGAAAAATTCATTCGCGACGGCGATCTCGAGCGCCTGCAATTTGATTTTGATTTCTGGGGATTAAACACGTATACGCGTAAGCTCGTTCGTTACAGCCGTTTCATGCCTTACATCCACTGGCGTGAGCTGCCGAACCCCAAAGGCTCATCAGAAACTTCGATGAAATGGGAAATTTTTCCCGAAGGCATTTTTGATCTCTTGATGAAACTGAACAGCTATCCGGAAATCCGCGAAATTATGGTGACCGAAAATGGCGCCGCATTTGATGATCAGGTCATAGACGGCCGGGTGAACGATGAGTACCGCATTGCGTATTATCGCGGTTATCTGGCCCAGGTTTTGCGCGCCAAAAAAGCCGGTGCAAAGGTGACGGGCTATTTCGCCTGGTCGCTGCTCGACAATTTTGAATGGGCAGAAGGATTCAAACCCCGCTTCGGTCTCATCCACGTCGATTATGCGACGCAGCAGCGTACGGTAAAAGGCAGTGGCTACTGGTACCGCGACTTCATCAGCGGTAAGGTATCTCTTTAACTCTGCTTGGTGCTGAAGAGTTGCCGTAGGCTCTGCGCCACGGTATCTGCACTCTGCTTCAGGCGCTGCTGCGTTTCGCGCACGCGTTCCATCACCGGCAGATTTTGCACACGCTCAGACCAGTCGTTGTATTGCGACTCGAGTTTGATCAGCCGGTCTTCGAATTCATCGAGCGCTTTTTTCACGGTCTCTTTGCTTTCGTCCTTAAAATTGCCAAATTCGTATTCAATGATGTCGTCCTTGACCTTGCCCTTGGTCAGCAAATGCATTTCCACCTGAAAGTACTTCTGTATCAGCGAAAAACGGCCTTCTTTTTCAAGTCTGCGCACACTGACTTTCAGCGAGGTGGATTTTAATACATGCAGCGGCCGAAACTTTGCGGCGCGTTCGACAAGGTCGTGGTCTTCAGCAAGCCTCAGGCTTTCGTCAAAACCACCGATGCGGTCAAACAACCGTTTGGTGATGAAAATACAGAACCCGGCTGCACGCGGATTTCCATTGGTATTCATTTTGACCGTCAGGTTCGCAAAGGCAAAGAGAATTTTGTCGAGCCTGAGGTCTGACAACGGATAAAAAGCACAGGTGGCAAGATCGACGTAGTTTTCATCCATCTCGCTGACGGCCTTGGCAAGAAAATCCTTGGGTAAAATCACATCGGCATCAAAAAAGAACAGGTACTCGCCATTGGCAACAGCAGCGCCGCGGTTGCGGCCGACCCCGGGCATGCCGCCCTGCACGACGCGCGCACCGTGACTCTCGGCAATTTCGCGAGTTTTGTCTTTTGAACCGGCATCGCCGACGATGATTTCGAAATCTCTGAAGGTTTGTTTCTTGAGTGAATCGAGAAGCACCGGAAGATCGCGCTCCTCATTGAGTGTGGGTATCACCACGCTGACTTTCTTATGCTCTGCCATAGGCCTTAAGACAGAGAGCCCAGAAGCTTGTCAAACCAATTGGGCGAGTTGTAAAACAACCGGGCCAGCAGCGTTATCTGCCCTGATCGCCCCCGCCAAGTTTCTGTTTGAGAAACGTACCGGTCGATTTGCTCTTCTGCACCGAACTTTCCATATAACCGAACTTGGTCTTGAGTTTTGCCTCGTATGTTTTTACATGTTCTTCTTGCCGTTTGATATCGCGGTCGATCTGTTTCACGCGTTCGGCATTCGATTTGATCTGTTCTGAAATCAATCCGCGCGTAAAGCGCGTGAACGGCTCAAGGAAGTTCTCGGTGACATGCGCGTAACCGTTGTCGATGCGCAGATCGCCATTTGTGTCGCTGGCAAAAAGTTCTTTGACGGCCGTCGGATGCTCTGACAGCATCTGTACCAGCTTGCTTTCATCGACTTCGAGATAACCTTTCACCACATCTTCGCGTTTCGCCCCAATGGCACCGGTAGAGATGCCGATTTGCGCCAGCGTGCGTATATGCGGATCACGGTTCGAGGGGTAGGCATTGGACGTGTGCATTTTGAGCCCATTGATCAGCTGGCGTATCGTGGCATTCGTCGCCAGAATTCCCGACTCTTGCCGCATTTCTTTGTATTTGCCCGCTTCTTTTACTTTGGCTGATTTCGCAGCCTCTTCGGCGAAATGCAGCAGATCATTATAAGCCTTTACAAAATTCAACACCTGCTTTTTCGCCGCATCATTATCGTTCGTAATTTCGGTTTCCACATTGTCGGGCGAGGTCTTGAGCAGATTGAGCGTGACGCCTTCGATAATGTCGCTGAGATTATTGTTCGACTTGCGGCTGATACCAATGCCGTCAATTTTGAGTTGCGCATTCTGCGCCGCGCGCAAAAGATTAGGAAATAGTTTGCGCTGTTCTGCTTCGGCCGGGGTCTTATCGGGTTCGGCTTTACTGTGATCAATTTTGGGCTGCGGTTTGACCGCATAGGTGAGTTCAACAGGTTCAAACAGAATATCTGCGCCCGCGCTGTAGAATTCAACCCCGATTAAATCTTTGTCGACGGCAAAATGCTGCACCCCCGCTTTCCCTTTTAGGGAAATTTTTTGCTCGCGGCCGTTATAACGCAGCACCACGCCGTAATCCGACTGTCTGAGCAGATCTTTTTTTCGTGTGCGCGTGACATTGTACGTTTCGAGTTCGATGCCTTTGATATTGATATTTTCTTTGACGCCGTCGGTCAGCGAATCGGGGGCATCGTCGGCTTCTGCTGCTTCCGAAGGCGCCATCGCCGAAAGCGAAAGTTTCGTCAGGCGTTTCGCGTCGCTATTCTGGCCCGCGAGAAAGCGGTACATACTCTGCGAATTTTCTGCCAAGGTGAGCGTACGGCGGTCTTCAGCGGGTGTGGCTTTGCCGCTGATCGTTTCTAACTGCTGCGGGTTCAACTGCCATTTTTCCGTCTCCGTCGTCTCTTTTTCAGCCGGATTCTCGTTCTTGTCTTTCTTATCGTTGGGTTTGTCTTTTGCGGCATCAGGCAGCGTTGCGCCGCTGATTAATCCCAATTGGCGCAGCAGACCATCGGGATCTTCCATTTTGAGGATAGCTTCTTCACCTTGAGCGACCGTATCCAGAATGAGGATAGATTCGTTTTCTTTGAGTTGTACAATTTTCGACGTCAGCTGCTTGCCGTGATAACGCTGAATATGTTCGCGCAGCGACTGCAGCGTGCCACCGTTAAACGATGACTCGACCCCGCCGATTTTCAGTTTCGCGGCCTTAAGGCGCTGCGTCGGGGCAACCGGCGAGGTGGCGAAACTCAGGTTCGATGCCAGCCGCAGCACTTGCAGAGTGTGGCGCGAGGGAGGAGCATTTTTTTTAACACTGCCATCGATGATTCCGGCCGGCGTCGCATTGAGGCGTTTTTGTTCAAAAGCGGCCTCGAAAGACGCCATGGCATGCAATGCATCTTGCAGGGTCTTCGTACGTTTTCTGAG
>JAEUSA010000123.1 GCA_016788945.1 Leptospiraceae bacterium | reverse complement strand
CGTCGCCGAGCGCACGCGCGACCTGACCTTTCTGAAAATCGCTGACATCCCATGCATTGGGTCTGCGCCATTTATAGAAAAAACCCGGTAATTCATCGACGACGACGTGGCGAATTTTCGGCAGAAATGCGGCGAAGCGTTCGCGGTGTTTTTCAAATACGAGTTCTTTGGGTTTTTTCTGGAATGTATGCCGCGCTTCGGCGAGAACGAATACATCGACGACGTCGACAAGTTCATGGAGGCGAATGTCAAGCAGTTCGAGTTCATTGTAGAACGGGACCATGTCATAGACCAAGGGTTTGTCTGTGCGCTCTGTCATGATGCAAGCTCCAGGTATACATCGCGCGTGAGTTTGGCGGCCTCACCCCAGCTGAAGTGGTGCGCGCGTTTCAGGCCTTTTGCACGGAATTCTTTGCGCACAAGTTCGCTGCCTGCCATCGTGTCGATTGCAGCAGTCAATGCATCAGAAGAATAGGGGTCGAATGTGAGCGCGGCTTCACCGGCGACTTCGGCCATCGCCCCGATATTACCGGTAATGAGCGGGCTACCCAGTGCAAATGCCTCGACGATCGGCAGGCCGAAACCTTCAAACACAGACGGGTAAACGGTAAACAGCGCGCGGCGGTAAAGTTCGTGCAGCGCAGCGGAACTCATGCCCGAAAAGAAGTGAATACGAGCTGCATCGGACGACGCTGCGGCACGGCGGCGAATTGTTTCAGCATCGAAGCCCATGCCGCCGGCGAATACAAGGTGCATCCGCGCGGCCTTGGCCGCGCGTGAATTTTCAAAGGCTTCGATCAGGCGCATGCCGTTCTTGCGTTTTTCGACAGAACCGGGGCAGAGTATAAAAGGAGAAAACGTGGTAAAATTCAGAGGCGCCGATTCTTCGTGCTCGTCGGATGCAAAGGCCTGCTCGCTGCCATGCGGCACGAGGCGAATAATATTTTTCGTGTGGGGAAAGTAGTGCAACAGATGGTCGCGACCGAATTCCGTCGGCACGATGATGCGGTCGGGTTTTAGTTTGTTGATGAGATAGGTATTATAGCGTATACCTTCTTGCTGAAAGCGCGGATCACTCAGGTCTTTCTCAAACACACCGAGATCATGGATGGTGACGATGCGCGGTAGACGGTGTGTGGCCGGAATTTTGAAATCGATGCCGTGGTATACCGCCGTTTTCTTCAGGAACCAGTCACTGAACGGCGGTATGTAGAGCTGTGTTCGGATATCTGCATGGCGGGGCAGAAATTTGCGCCGCTTGAGCCGGCTGAGTTTCAACAGCCCGACGAACTGCAGATCTTTGTATTGCTGCAGGGCGCGCAAAAGGTACGCACCGTAGATGACGATGCCGGTAGCATGCCGCGAGGCGAGAGCATTGGCATCCCAATAAATGAGCACGGGGTAGTTTGTCGCAGCAGAGATGGAGTGCAAAGCACTCTGTAACCCCGGTTACCGGTTCAACAAGGCGCAGTTCGTGAGGTTAACCATGTCAAACGTCGTGCCTTTAATTTCGCACTTCATCTGCACGTTGTCGCGGTTGCCCGCCAGTTTGTCTGACGGGTCGACGGCAAACTCTGCACCGACACACTTGTTGCCCGCGGCGTCGGTCAAATCAACGCGGATGGTTTTACCGTATGCATTGGTCGAAGTCGTGGTGGAATGGTAGTTACCCGAAACGGTCACCTTTTTGCCTTTCCACCCATTGTATGCCTTAACAAACTCTGCCGCGTTCATCACCTGCTCGGGGCTGTTAGCGATTTGGGCGGCTACCGTGGTTGTTTCACCGCTCGAAACGAGCTGGCAGCTGCCGAGGGCGACTGTGTCGTAAGGGCTTTCTTTGACGACGCCCTTCAGAACCATGGGTTTATCGCGCATGCCGGCGGTTTCTGTGACTGGTGCGGCGAGTTCGCAGCTGAGCACCCAGCGCGCAAACGGTGCAGGCGTCAGACTGATTTCTTTTTGTATCACGCCTTTATCAGCCATATAAGAAGGATACCCGTAGACCGAGACCATTTTGCCGTTCCAGGCGAAATAGGCTTGTTTGAGATCGGCGACGGCCACCACTTTCGATTCATCGAGGGTTTCAGGGGTTAATCCGCCTTGTGTTGTGGCAACTGCCGAACCGGCTTTGCCGCGCTTGCAGCCAACCGAGAGTGCGGTTACAAGTACTAAAAGAAAATATTTGTGCATGCGCATTGTTCATGCGACGGCAATGGAGTGTCAATGATCAATCGCTCAGCGGGCTGCGCGGCCTATCGCTTTCAGCCGTTCAAGAATGCGAGCGTGAGCTTGGCGAGTTTGCCCGACTGTTCCATCGGTGCCATGTGTGCGGCTTCTTCGATGAGCGCATAGCGCGAATCGCGTACCGTGCGGTGCATCCATGTACCAATCGATTCGGGAAAAAAACCATCGTACTTGCCCCACACAATCAGTGTCGGCGTGCTGATCGCTTCGAATTTTTTGATTTGTTCTTGCGTGCGTTCGTCGATCAGGTCTTCGGACGAAATGTCGCCCATCATATCGAGAAAGATCTGATGGTACCAGTTGCGGTTGGCGGCGAATTTCATGTAGAGGTAGTTCTGCACGGGCAGAGGGGCCTTGTGCGGGTCGCTGAAAATTAGATTAAAAAATTCACGGAAGTCTTCGTACGATGAGACCTCAAATGGGTTATGCCCGTTC
>JAEUSA010000118.1 GCA_016788945.1 Leptospiraceae bacterium | reverse complement strand
ATTGTCGAAGAAAGCGACGATGCGCGTGCATTCCATTTTTGGGTGATGAAACTGCACCAGCTACAGTTTTTTGGTACGAAGAAGGAGCTCACAGCAATACCGGGTATTTCTCTTGTCATCTTGCTCGTGACGGGTATGGTCATGGCTGCCCGCCGTTGGCGCAAAATATCGTCATTGTCATAACATCACACCTCGTCGGACTGTATAGAATGCGTCTCGCAATGATGATTTTTCCCAACGTCACTATGCAGGACTTCATTGGTCCATACGAGGTGTTCAGCCGAGTAGACAAATTTACCATAGATGTGTTTTCGCCAAAATCCGGTGAGATAAAAACTGATACCGGGCTCACGTTCAAGAGCTCTCAAAACATCGATGACGTAAAGGGGTGCGATATCCTTTTTATACCCGGAGGTTCAGGAGTAAATCAGCTGCTCGAAGATAGCTCCCTGCTGACCAAAATCGCTCAATTAGGTATGCGGGCACAATTCGTAACATCTGTTTGTACAGGGGCGCTTGTACTTGCTGCGTGTGGCTTGCTGGAGGGTTACCGTGCGACGACTCATTGGCGTTATGCCGATTTGTTACCGCTTTGCAAGGCGATACCGTTCGAAGGACGTGTCGTGGTCGACCGGAATCGCATTACCGGAGGCGGTGTAACTGCGGGAATCGATTTCGCCCTTCATCTGGTGGCGGCTGTGGTATCTGAAGAGATGGCCCGGCAGGTACAATTGCAGATCGAGTATAATCCCGCTCCGCCATTTGACTCAGGGCATCCTACAACCGCGCACACCTCGACAGTGGACAGCGTGCGCAAACAAACCGAAACGAGCCATAGTCGTCGGCGAGCATTGGTGATGGCAGCTTACGCAGCGTTAGCCAAACCACAATCTTGATTAGGCAACGCGTCTTTATTTTGCTATCTTGTAGCGAATGAATTCGCACACATTTATGCTCTATCTGCTGGTGCTGATGGCGGCAGCGGTCGTCGCGGTGCCGGTGGCAACCCGCCTCGGGTTAGGTAATGTTCTCGGCTACCTGATCGCCGGCGCTGCCATTGGTCCGTGGGGGCTCAAGCTCATCTGGAATGTGTCTGATATCCTCACCTTTTCTGAATTTGGCGTGGTGCTGCTGCTGTTCATTATCGGCCTCGAGCTGCGCCCCGGCCGGTTATGGAATATGCGGCGGGATATCTTTGGCTTCGGCATGCTGCAGATCGTCTTTTCGATGGCCATTTTACTCGTTCCGCTGCTGATGCGAGGTACGGGGGTCATGCAGGCCGCCATACTCGCTTTTGGTTTTGCCCTGTCGTCAACGGCGTTCGCCATGCATATTCTTGCGGAAAAGCATGAGCTCAATACGCAGTACGGCCGCGCCTCTTTTGCCATACTGCTGTTTCAAGATATCGCTGTCGTCCCGGTGATGATTATTCTACCGCTTTTGGCATCTCCGGGGCAGGGTTCGACCTTTACCGCGCTGATACCGGGTTTTATTGCTTTGGTTGCGGTTCTGGCGGGTGCCCGTTTTCTGGTGCAGCCCTTTTTTCGTATGGTCGTCAGGGCAAAAAGCCGTGAGCTATTCACTGCCGCGGCGCTGCTGCTCGTTTTCTCCATTGCCGCGCTCATGGAAGCAGTAGGATTTTCCATGGCAATGGGTACATTCATCGCGGGGGTTGTACTTTCCGAATCGGAATACCGGCATGAGCTCGAAGCGAGTATTGAACCTTTTAAGGGATTACTGCTTGGTCTATTCTTCATGGCCGTCGGCATGAGCATGGATTTCGGTATGTTGCTGCGCTACCCGCTGCTCATACCCCTCGCTGTCATTTTGCTCATGGCGCTCAAAATTATCGCGATCTATTTTGCCGGCATACTGTTTCGTTATGACGGTGAAGTCTCGCGCAATATCGCCTTCCTTATCTGTCAGGGCGGCGAGTTTGCTTTTGTCCTCTTTAAACTGGCGACAGAAAAAAGTCTGATGACCGCAGAGGTTGCGGCCATTGCCAATGTCATCGTCGCGCTGAGTCTTTTGGCAACGCCGCTCGTCTACCAGATCAATAGCCGTTTTTTGCGCCAACGCTTCGCTTCATCGGAGTGGAAGTACGATGAGATTCCCGACGAGAGTAATCCCGTGATTCTCGCGGGCTTTGGTCGTTATGGGCAGATCATCGGCCGTATGCTGCGTCTGAATGAGATCGGTTTTACCGCGCTGGAAATTGATTCTGAGCAGGTGCAAACGGTGCGCAAGTTCGGCAGTAAGGTCTACTACGGTGACGCGAGCCGGCTTGATCTACTGCACGCCGCAGGGGCAGCGAAAGCGAAAATATTTGTCCTCGCGATTGATGACAAAGAAGCGTCGGTACGCATTGCACAAATCATCCGCGAACATTTTCCGCACCTTAAAATCCTCGCGCGTGCCCGCAACCGTGCGCATGCGCATGACCTGATGGATATTGGCGTTGCCGATCTACGCAGGGAAACTTTCGCCTCGAGCCTCGAAACGGCGCATGTTATGCTGCGCAACTTGGGCTTTAGCGAGAAAAAGACGTCGGCGATGATCGAAAAATTCCGCAAGCACGATGAACATACCCTCGTCGAACAGATGAAATACCGCGGTAATGAAAAACTTTTCGTCGATTATTCGAATCAGGCGGGGTTGCAGCTGGCCGAAGTCTTCAGACAAGATGCAATATCCGAAGAAAAAGATTGACCGGCACGCTGAGCATACTAACATCGCACCCTATGAAAAAGATACTCAGAATCTTCAAAAAGGTACTGATCGGCTTTTTTGTCCTGCTGCTCGTGATTATGATCGGCGGATACATTGCGATCAAGGTAGTTGTAACGAAAGACTTCATTGCAACCAAAATCGAACAAAATATCAACGGTCGGGTGGAAATTAAAGATATTTCCGTACCGATTTGGGCTGCCTTTTCAGGCATTACGGTCGATGGTTTTAAGATCGGCGCGCGTGACGGCGAAGTCGGCAAACCGATGGATAAACGCACACCGATGCAGAATGAAATTATCGGTTTCAAGAAATTCAATTTCCAAGTGGCCATCGGTGGATTAATCACCTCATTCGGAAAAAAATTCGAGCTAAAGTCTCTCCTCTTTACTGAGCCAAAAGCGCATATTGTTGTCGGCAAAAACGGCGGCAATAACCTGACGGCGCTATTGACCAAGCCAAAAACCAAAGAAGAACTCGAGAAAGAGGCGGCAGAAAAGAAAGCCAAAGAAGAAGAGGCCAAGAAGAAAAAGGCCGCTAAAAAAGACGAACCCGAAGAAGAAAAGAAACCCTTTGACTTCCGTGAGTTACCTACAGAAATCAAAATGGGTAAAATCGGCATCGAAGGTGGTTTGTTCACCATTACACTCGAAAAACTCGGTCAAACCCTCGTCGTCAGTGGCGCGAATATCTATCTGCGCGACATCTTGATTGACCCGAAAGATCTCGAGCATAAGAACCATGTAGGTCTCACGACTCAGTTCACCCTCGGCCTGCAAGAAGCAAAAGCCGGCGGCGGAGTAAAATCGTTCAAGCTTGGTTATGATATGCAAGGTTCGATCATGCCGATCAATCCGAAAACCGGTGGCCCGGCTGAAGCCGTGACGCTGCGCATGGGTATTACGAAGGGCAGCTATGTAACGGGCCTTGCGATGTTTGACAAACTGAAGAACCAGACCGAAATGCTGAACAAGATCGGCATCAAGCTGAATTTCCTCGGTGAAACACAGACGCTGCAGCGCGATTCTTATATGACGATCAACTATGGCGGCGGGGTAGTTACTATTCTCGAACCGCCGGCACTGGTTACTGCGGACTTTGAGTTCCGTCTGATGAAAGATGACTTCATCAACATCAAAACCATGGCACACCATTTCCGCGGCGATCTGTCGCTGGCGGCGCAACACACTAAAACCGTTGAGTCAGAGCTGGATAAAAACATCGCTGTGGCTGTGGGCCCGGCTGTAGAAAAAATTCCGGCAGGTGCAGTACGCGACAAAGCAAAAGCCGCGTTAACACCTGATAAGGTGCGTACCTCGGTGCTTGCACCCGCCTATAAGAACGGTCTGATCACGTTTGGCATCGATTCTTCGGGCAGCATCTCTTCACCCACCGTGAAGGTGCTCAAACCTGAATTTCCTTCGCTTTCGAACTTGATTCAAGATGAACTGAAAAAAGCCATTCCGAATATGAAAGACCTTGTCGGCGCTGAAGTTGACAAGCTCAAGAACAAGGCAATGGACGAAGCCAAAAGTAAGGCCGCGGATGAGCTGAAAAAGGCGCTTCCCGGCATTCCCGGCTTCTGATCGCGTTCAGTAGCGGGCAGAAATGAAAGACGCATTGCTATACGTCTTTCTTTTTGCCCTTTATGGCATTCTGGCTCTGCATCTGTTTGCTGCGGAGCTCAGACTTTCTATGGATATTGTTACTTGGCCCGCATTGGGCCGGGTGGTTCTGCTGTTTGCCGGCGTGGCAACCGTCGCCCGTTGGACAGTGATAGCTTTTAAGCCGCGTACTGACCGGCTGCTTGCTGGCCAAAAGATCGTCGGTATTGAAGAGCAAGAAGGCGAAAATGTCATCGACGTACTGCGCCCACAACCACTCAAACGCGAGACCAAAAAGCCCAAACTCAAACGCCGCCGGTTTTTATAGTACCATTCCCATGCGGTAATGAACTTGACGCATGGCTCGAATTGCTGTATTATGTCGCATCTTTCATGTTTCGGCAAAGCTTACCACAAGTGGTCCGGCGCAGTTCGCCGTCGGTATTCCGCTATAGTCCGCCACCCATGCCGAGGCAGGGCGCGCCCTTTTTGCGGCGCTACCGCATCGCCATCATTGTCGCAGCGTTGATTCTCACGGCCGGCGTCGGTTACGCAGTTTTTTTTCCTACACTCGGTATAAGACAAAACCTCGCCGAAGAGGAGTTTCAGAAAGCCTGGTTGTTGTTTCAGGACCGCAAGTATGATGCTGCGATAGAGAAATTGTCGCAGGCCCTCAATATTAATCCGCAATTTCACTGGGCCCGCCGCTTTCTCGCGCAGGCCTATTACTTCTCGGGACAAAAAGCCGAAGCGTTGACCGAATATGAAACCCTCGCGCGGGCGATGCCGCACGATCTCACGTTGCGTGCGCATATTGAGTCATTGAGTTTTATGGGTGAGGGGACGACGCCGAGTGAACTCGAATTTTTACGCGTCGTTCCGCGTTCGCAGGGGTACCGCTACAATCGGCCGACGTTTGTCGGTTCTCTGCATTCAGACCAGCTTGCGGTTTTGTCGCTCGGCAATTTCGAAATTGGCAATATGGTGTCGTATTCTGCGCAGGGTGAACCGTTCGAAAACCGGCACCGCGTCTCAGGACGTCTCAATTATCCGATGGGTTTTGCGCAGAATGAAGAAGAAATCTGGATTTCAGATTTCAAAGAAGACAAAATTCACCGGCTGAACAAAAATGCAAAGCGTTACCTGTCTTATTTTTTCAATCCGCAGGCGATCGGAAAGACCGGCGAGGGTAATTTGCAATTTCGCTCACCTGCAGGCATCTGCCACAGGCCGGGCGAATTTATTATCGCCGACTCGGGCAATAACCGGTTGCAGCGTATCGCCGACAACGGGCAGTTCATCGCCTCGATTACGCGTCCGGCGGGGGCCGATGCAATGCAGACACCGTTCGGTGTCTACTGCGACAACGATGCGATCTGGATTACGGAATCGGGCGCCGCGCGGATTACCCACTTTGACAGGTATGGCAATATCGTCGAAGAGTTTTCGCCGAGCGAACTGAAGAAGCCGCGGCATATCACTTATGACGCAGATTTGCAGCAATTTATGGTGGCAGACGAATCGGCGGGGGTACTATTCATGGATGCCAGCGGAAAAATTCTGCGCAAAACAGCGGGATATATGAATCCGGGTGGCAGGTTTGTCACATTCGCGCGCCCGTACGCCGCGGCGTACGATGCATTTCGTAATCTTTATGTGGCTGACTATGGTTCGAGCGAGGTGGTACAGTTTTCTCCTGTCGGTGAAAAATTCGGCCAATTGTACCTGCGTGTGGAAAAAGTAAATTCGGCAAAATTTCCGATGCTCGGTGTCTACGTGACGGTTGCGGTTGAACCGAATGCTGCCCAGCGCTCCAAGGGCATCACGAACTATTTGACTGAACTTAAAGCTGAGGATTTCAAAATTATGGAGAACGATGCTTCGGTCGGTAATCTGGGCGCCGAATACCTGAAGCAATTCGATGACGTCCTGCAATTGACTCTGCTTATCTCGCGTAGCACGCGTATGCGGGAATATGAGACACAGCTGCCGTGGGTACTTGATCACATTCTCACGCGACTGAGAGAAAAAGACCGGGTACGCCTTTTTAGCCATGGTAGCGATATCCGCCGCGAGTCAGAGTTTATCAATTCACGGTTGAAACTGTTGCAGTCGGTGAAGCAGTCCTTGAGCGAAGACGCACCGGTACCTTCGGCGATGCCGACACTCAGCGCGGGGCTGTTCGACGCCACCACTGAGCTTTTGACCCGCGAAGGTAAACGGATACTACTCTATATCACTGATGGCGAAGCCGATGACGACCAGTTCACGCCATATAGCAAAGAGCGACTGATAGAATATGCGCGCGCAAACCATATCGCCGTTTACGTCGTGAGTTTTGAACATCCGCAATCGGTGGCCGTTGCGGGGGCGAAAGAATCTCTCCATGAACTGGCGGAAAAAACGGGTGGGGTATACTACCGCGCGCTCGATATTGATCCGCAAATTGAATCGGTCATGCGCCGCCAGAAAGAGGTGCGTTATCTGCTGAGCTATCAGAGCTTGGCCCGGCGTGACATGCGGGGGCAATACATTGACCTGCGGGTGATGGCGCGCTTCAGGCAGCGGCGCGGTCTGGAGCTCAGCGGGTACTTTATTCCATGATGAACCAGCTGACATTGCGTTGCTTCGTCTATCTCTCCATCGCGCTCATGGGAGCCTTTGCCCTGCCGGCAGCAGAATATTCGGCACAATATTACTATGACCAGGCCGCGAGTGCGGCAAAATCGGGTGATACCCTGCGGGCAACCGACATGGCGCGCGAGGCACTGCGCAAAGATGCCAACCATGTTCAGGCGTTGCTGCTGCTGGCAAAACTCAGCGGCGAGAGCGGTCAGGCAGTGCTCGCGCGCGATCTGGTTAAACGCTCTCTCAAGCTCGATCAACAGAATGAAGCGGCCAATATACTATGCGCGCGCATTGAATACCAGCTGAAAAATATCCAGGGCATGGAAGAATGCCTGACGGGTGCCGAGAAAATCCGCCGCAATAACCCGGATATTCTGTCGCTGCGTGCTCAACTTTTGATCGACAATGCGCAGTATGGAATAGCGCGCCGAAAAATTGACAGTATTCTGCGCGATCACCCCGGGCATACCGAAACTCACCTGCGCCTTGCCGGTCTATATCTGAAACTCAAGCAGTTTGAAAAAGCCGAAGCGCAGTTCAGAAAAATTCAGGCTCTGTTGCCCGACAACTCAGAGGTCGCCGTAGCGATTGCGCGCGCGCGCCTGAATGCATTCTTTGAATCGACTCGTTATACTGATTTTTCCGCCGGAAACGAAGCGGCGGTTAAGGCGCTTGATGCACTCAAGCATGCGTATTCCAACAATCCGGAAAGTCTCGCGGTCAAGCTGATGCTGGCTCAGTTACTTTCTGTGACCGGCAATTGTGCAGATGCGATGGAACACTGGAAGAAGCTCTCAGAATCGCAGGGCGAAGTGCGCAGTGTTGTCGTGTTTTATGCAATGTGTGATGCCACCTCGGCGGAAACCGCACGCGTGGTGATGAACTACATGCGCCGCAACGAAGACGATGACCTTACCCGTCACCAGAGTGAACTCATTGCGCTCACGCAGAATGCGAAACGGGAAAATGCAGCGATGAGCCGCGCCGCTCGCTATCATCGCCAGATTGCCCGCCGTGAATCTGACCGCAACGCCGATGAATATGCCCTCAGCGAATTGCGCTGGGCTGAATTTCTTTTTCCTGCGTACATCGAAGTGCACAGAGACCTCATGCGCTATTTTCGTCAGCGCAAAGATTATGGCCGTCTCACCGATGAGCTGGTTTTCCTGCGCGATCGTACGGGCGACCGGCAATACCGGGAGATGGTCGAACAGCTGGAAACAGAGCAACGTGATCTGTGGTATATCAAGGCAGGCGTCAGACTGCCCGAAATCGTGAAAAACCCGGTTCCGGTGCATATCTATCCTTTCAAAGCCAAAGATCCGCTGAGCGACCACCCGCAGGGCGGTCTTGCAATAGCCGATCGCACACGGGTTACTTTGCAGGATTTCGGTCGTCTGCGTTCTATATCGCGTGAAATGGCAGTGTTGCCGCACGCACAGAAATATTCACCGGAAAATCTGCGCAAGCTCCGTCAGACCTATGACGATGCTCTGCGCAATGAAGAGAACCAGCAGCCCTTTCGGCGCCGCTCGCTCGGTTATGTGGTAGTAGGTGACTTCAGCGAACTTGCGCACGGCGTTGAGGTCAGTGCCGAACTCATCGACGCCGAAACCGGAATTCGCGTAGCGCAAACGCGGTTTAAGGCACAGGGCCGTGACTACCTCAACAAAACTGCGGTCAGACTCGCTGAATTCACTTACAACAACATGCCGGTAAGCGCGAATGTCTTACGCATTCTCGACGATGAACGCGTACTTATCAATACCGGACGCCGTGATGGGGTGAGCAAGCAGGCGCAATTTTCGGCGCTCGATAAATTGGGCC
>JAEUSA010000103.1 GCA_016788945.1 Leptospiraceae bacterium | reverse complement strand
TGCCCACACCGGCAGCAAATAAGAAGCGTTTGTATGGCAACAGCACTCATTACCGGTGCGTCGAGCGGACTCGGCGCCGAATATGCGCGGCAACTTGCGCCGGCTTACGATCTGATTCTTGTGGCACGCAATGAAGCGCGCATGCAGAGCCTCGCACAATCGTTCAGTTCTGGGCGCAAAGTCAAAATCATCGCCGCCGACCTGACCAAAGCAGTGGATGTCGAACGTGTGGAGCTCGCAGTCGCAGAAGCAACCGATCTGCAGTTGCTCGTCAATAACGCTGGTCTCGGCACCGTCGGCAAATTCAGCGTGCTCGATGCCGTCACGGAAAAAAATCAGGTATTGCTCAACGTCAATGCGCTTGTTGCTCTGTCGCACGCCGCGCTGGGTAATTTCAGCCGCAACAGGCCGGCACAAGCGGCGCTCATCAATGTCGCCTCGGTAGCGGGTTTTCAGCCGACGCCGTTCAGCGCCGTCTATGCCGCCAGTAAGGCATTTGTGAAGACATTCTCTGAAGGCATCGCCGAAGAGGTACGCGGTGATGGGGTCATTGTACAATGCCTGTGCCCGGGCCTCACGCGCACCGAATTTCAGGAACGCGGCCACATCGACGTCAGTTCATTGCCCGACTTCGCGTGGATGTCGGCCGAAGAGGTGGTGCGCATTTCGCTGGCAAATCTTTCGCCGGGAAGCGGTGTCGTGCTTGTCCCTGGGCTACTCAATCAGGCGATGGCGCTCGCTTCGTCAGCCGTGCCTTCGGCGCTCAACGCGCGGCTGATGGCCGGTGTGATGAAAAGTGCGCTCAACGTCAGGGCTTAGCCGCAGGGCAAAGTTTTTTCAACGCACACTCGGCGCATTTAGGCCGGCGGGCGATGCAGGTTTTTCGCCCGTGGAAAATCAGTAACAGCGGAAGATCACGCCACATTTTTGTGGGGAAAATGCGCATCAGGTCGCGTTCAACAATCACAGCGTTATTGCTTTTGGTAAAGCCAAGCAGTTTGCTGATGCGCTTTACATGCGTGTCGACGGTAACACCCGGTGCCTCGCCGAATGCTTCGGCCATAATCACATTGGCCGTTTTGCGCCCGATGCCCGGTAATTTTGTCAACGCCTCGAAATCGCGCGGAATTCTGCCGCCGAAATTGCGCACCAGCGTCTGCGCCAAGGCCACAATGTTTTTCGCTTTATTACGAAAAAAACCGGTACTGTAGATGAGCTTTTCTACTTCTGTGGTGTCGGCTTGAGCAAATGCCTCCATATCGCTAAAGCGGGCGAACAGAGCGGGGGTGACCTGATTGACGCGTTCATCGGTGCACTGCGCCGATAGAATTACGGCTATTGCCAATTGCTCCGTAGAGCGAAAATGCAGCGGACAGGCGGGGGTGCCGAAAATAGCCCGGAGCTTCACAAACACGGAAGCCGCGCGTCGCTTCAGCGCTGCGTCATTCTTCATCGGGGAGAATTTCGTAAACCGTCACGGCCTTCTTCTTACCCTTCACGCGAATCGTATCGAGTTCGCGGTGCGCAGGGGGATTCTTTAATACTTTCAGCAGCGCCTCGCTGACCACAATCGGAGCGTTAAATGCCGAGGAAAGATTTTCGATACGTGAGGCGAGGTTGACGGTATCACCGATTACTGTCCCCTCCCAGCGCTCGTTTTCACCGATGGTCCCGAGCCTCACCGTGCCCGTGTGTATGCCGATGCCGATATCAATGGGTGCATATCCTTGTCCCTTGCGGTGCTCGTTATAGCGTAAAAGTTCTGCACGCAGGGCAAGCGCAGCGTTCGCCGCACCCACGGCGCCGCCGTTTTGCATGCTGGTAGAACCGGTGGCCGCGACTTTCGCGCTTCCGTGCGCTTCCGTCGCGGCTTGGACGCCATCCTTGGCGACCGCGACTTCCGCGCTTCCGTGCGCTTCAGGAAACAATGCCATGATGGCATCGCCGATGAATTTATCGATGAACCCGCCGTTTTGCCTGATGATCGGCCCCATGCGGCTGAGGTATGAATTGAGAAACTTAAAATTCTGCTCGGGTGTCATCGATTCGGATAGCGTGGTGAATGAGCGGATATCCGAAAACAGGATGGTAATTTCCCGCGTGGTTGATTTACCGAGTTCGAGCCGCGTAAAATCGGTCTCGCCGGCGAGTTCAAGAAACTTCTGCGGTACAAACAACTGAAAGGCGCGGTTCATCTCGCGCTCACGGTCGATGACCTGTTTCTGCGCTGCTTCTTTTTCGTTGCGCCAGATATTGATTTTGTCGGCGAGCGCGAGAGAGAGTAAGACTACCTCGAGCGCCGAACCGATTTGCGCCGAATAAGTACTGACGAATGAATAGTTGAGTACGCCAAGATTACGCAAGGTGAGAAATATTACCCCGGCGATAAGCGTGACATAGGCGACTAAAAAGAAACGCGCGGCTTTCACCTTCTTGATATACAACGTCAGGGATTGCACTAGAATCAGAATCGCAGCTCCCATGCCGCTGAAGATGCCGATGGTGATAAAGATGCGGTAGGGCAGAAAGCTGCCGGCAATCAGGGAGAGAAAGGTAATAAAAGAGAGGTATCCTGAAATGCGGTACTGCCACGGAATGATCTGTCGGGCCTGAAAAAACTGCGCGGCAAACAGCAACTGAAATAT
The DNA here is from genome assembly GCA_016788945.1 of Leptospiraceae bacterium. Classification (GTDB taxonomy): domain Bacteria; phylum Spirochaetota; class Leptospiria; order Turneriellales; family Turneriellaceae; genus Turneriella. The sequence continues at coordinate 4,166 of JAEUSA010000103.1, read as the reverse complement.
CGTCGCGAGGTGCAGAAACACGGGCAGCGCATACTTGGCAACGCGTGGATGCTCGGGCAGAATCAGCTGGTGGAAGAAACCCCAAAGCGAAAATTGAAATAGCAGAAAAAACAAAATGTAAAATACGTAAAATGCATACGAACGTTCCCGCGTTGCACCGTAGAGAAACAGGTTATACAGTACCATGACGAGCATGATACCGAAGTAAAAACCGAAAATAAGCAGCTCGAGACGGTCGGCTTCGTAAAAGAGGCTTTCCGGCGTCAGGCGCAACGGAATCAGCATGCTGCCCTGACTCTTGAGGCGCATCAATATGACGCCGCGCCGCAACGCTTCTTCTTTGCCCTGCGTTCTTTCGTCGAGACGGACTTTGGCGAGCGTCGCTTTATCGACTTTGGCAGTCGTCTTGGGGCGCACTGGCGTAATTGGGAAAATGAAGCTGTGGTGTTGCAGCGGGCGGGTACTCATCGGATAGTCCCGACCCGTTGTATAAGAATTCAGTCTGATGCCTAATTCGTCGAGATAGTGGAACTCAATCGAATCGATCAGCGCGGTGATTTCGAGTATGAGCCTTTGTCCCTCAGTAGTGTCGGCAGCAACAGGTATGGCAACCCAGACCGCCTTTCGTGTATAGCCGAGCGAAAGCCTCGCCGCAGGCGACCGGGTGAATTGACCTGCGCGTAATAATTCGAGAGCTTCGTGTGGTTGCTGCTCGTTGTATTCTTCAAAATAGTAGTGCACATGACCCTGTAGAGCATAATCGTGCGTTACCGGGTTATACGAGGCAAAATCCAGAGCGCCGGCAGCATTCGCCCAGCACAACAGGGTGATGAACGATAGGCGGCGCATGCCGTACTATCCGCAGAAAATCCCCCTTATGTAAAGTGAAGTTTTGCGGCGTCAGTTTTGGTCGAGAAAGTCCCTGAGCCTGCGCATGCGGGTAGGCGCACGCAGGCGGCGCAGAGCCTTTGCCTCGATCTGGCGAATACGTTCGCGCGTTACCTTGAAGACGTAACCCACTTCTTCGAGTGTATGGGTATAACCGTCGTCGAGGCCGAAACGCATGCGGATAACCTTCTGTTCACGCGCCGGCAATGTGGCGAGAACCTGTTTCAGCTGCTCGGCAAGAATCGACTGCGCGGTTGATTGCAGCGGGCTTGGCGCCTTTTTGTCTTCGACAAAATCGCCCAACTCCGAATCTTCATCTTCGCCCACCGGTGTTTCGAGTGAGACGGGGTCTTTGGCGACACTTTTGACCTGCTTGACCTTGATCACCGGCCAGCCTAAGCGTTCGCCGATCTCATCGTCCGAAGGTTCGCGGCCGGTTTCTTGCAGAAAGATACGCGCTTCGCGGTTAACCTTGTTGATCTGCTCGATCATGTGCGAAGGAATGCGGATGGTGCGTGCCTGTTCTGACAGTGCGCGGGTGATGGCCTGGCGAATCCACCAAGTCGCATAGGTCGAGAATTTATAACCTTTGCGGTATTCGAATTTTTCTACCGCGCGCATCAGGCCGATATTGCCTTCTTGGATAAGATCGAAGAAATGCATGCCGCGATTGGCGAAACGCTTAGCGATCGATACGACGAGGCGTAGGTTGGCGTTGATGAGCTCTTTTTTCGCTGCGTCAATCTCGCGTTGGCCGCGGGCGATTTTCTCCCCCCACAGCAGAATAATCAGCGTAGGCGAGCCGGCTTCTTGCTCCATACGGCGCAGCTTGCGTTCGTTATTGCGGATATCTTTGATGATGTTTTTTACGTCTTCAACCGTGCAGCCGAGTTCGCGTTCGACAATGTGCAGGTCTTCGTTGCGTTCGATATAGCGGTTAAACGCCTTGATGCCTTTGACGTCGTGGCCGTAACGTTCCTTGAGTTTCAAAAAGTGGCGCTTGATTTCCTTGATACGGAAAACCATGCTCTTGATTTTGTTGACGTGTTTCTGCAGTTCTTTCTGCGAAACACCTACGCGGATGACGTGTTCAGCGGCGAGGCCTTCGAGTTTGAGAATCTGCGCCCAGACTTCTTGGTGTTTCTTGCTCTTATGCGTATAACGCTTGAGTTTCGCTTTCAACGACGAAATTTGTTTGTCATAGTCGGTGACAGGTTTAATCTCGCGGAGAAATTTTTCGCGCAGTTCTTTCTGTTCGTTGGTGCTGATGTAATAGGTTTTCGACGCGCGTGCGATATCGGTGATACGCAGCGTGCCTTTGTCGATGCGGTTGTACGCTTTGATGAACGCGCTGCGCAGCAGCGACGAACGCAGTACAGCGTCTTCGATAATGTTTTCGCCGCCTTCAATGCGGCGTGCGAGTTCAACTTCTTTGTCGCCCGAGATCAGTGAGATCTTGCCGATCTCTTTAAGGTAGAGGCGAATCGGGTCATCTGCGGCGCTGGCACCCGACGCGCCGCTGCTCTTTTTCTTTTTCGCTGCTGCCGGGCGGAATTCCGGTTTCTGCAGCAATAGCTGCAGCGAATCGAGGTCATAACCCCGCGTCAGCATCTGCATCGCGAGGTCTTGAATTGTCAGTGCGGCCTTATTTTCGGGTTGTTTGATTTCATAACCCTGCGCCTTGAGTTCTGCTACGAGCGCCTTGGGTACTTTTTGCTCACCAAGCGAGCCGAAATTGCCGGGAACAACAGCCGAAGAGGTATCTCCGCGGCGGCCGACCTGCTTCTTTTCGTACTCCTCGACGATTTCAATACCGTATTGATTGAGGAGAATAAAAACGTCGTCAATTTTGTCGGAATTGGTCAGCTTTTCAGGAAGAATATCGTTGATTTCGTCGTAGGTGATCTCACCGTTGGCTTTGCCGATATGGATGATTTTTTGTATTTCCGGAAGTTGTTCGAGTTCCACTAAAACTCCTATAGTACGCGCTGCATCGGGGATACGGCTGGCACAAGGCGTGCTTTTGCCGTCACCTTAGTCAAGTATCGGGTCTGAATTACGGTCAAGTTAACCGCCACCTGCCACAATTTGCCTGCGAGATGTGTTGTAAAGCGGTGCACCAAGGATGGGGGACCCGGATGTCGTCTGTGCGCAGACCGGTGCATTAGGCCCGGCGCATGCGCCAGTAGCGAATACTATACCAGCCCGCAATAATGAAGCTGATAGCCGAAAGTAGCGGTATGTGCGTAGAGCGGGTAATGGGTAAATCGCCGCCGACCGGGTTGTCGGCAGACAGCATCACAAGGCCAATGCCCAACGCAGCAAAAGGTATCCACAGTTTCCACAGCGGTTCGCGTGGCTTTTTGTCGGGGGTCTTTTCGACCATCTCAATCTGGAACTTGCCGCTCGAAACCATGCCGAGGGTGCGCAGCAGGGTAGAGGGGGCCTGTTCGAGAAAATCGAGGTAATCGGGCAGAGCGCGCAATATCGGTTTTGCCATGCGCACCGGCGAAATGCGGCCGATAAAGATCTCGCTCATCATGGGGAGCGATACCTTCGCGAGATCCATTTTCGGGTCGAGAATGTAGCCGACGGCTTCAATGGTGACAATCGCTTTGATGGCCAACATGATATCTTTGTTGAAGTACAGTTTATAGCGGGCGCCCATGTTCATCGAATTCAAAATCAGTTTGCCGAGCGAATAGTTCTTGAAGCCCGCACCAATCCAGCGTTTGCCGATTTCTTCGATTTCTGCCCTGAAGCCGGCAATGTCAGAATGCGGCGTTGTTTCGGTAAGGCCGACCATATATTTCGAGGCTGTTTCAAAGTCGCGAATGATCAAATAATAGTAATACAGAAACATTGCATTCATCGTCTTTTGCGTGAACTGCCCGATCATGCCGAGATCGATCATGCAGAATTTTTCGCTGCCGACGATGAAGATATTGCCCGGATGCGGATCGCCATGGAAGAAGCCGTCGATGAAGAGCTGTTTGATCACCACGCGGGCGCCCAACGCAGCGACGCGCGGGCCATTGATGCCGAGTTTTTTCAGTTTTTCGGTATCGTCGGGTTTCACACCTTCGATAAACTCGAGTGTCAGCACTTTTTTAGTGGTGTATTCCCAATAAACTTTCGGCAGAATAACATCGGTCTGCTCGCGAAAGTTCTCACGAAAAATATCCGCGTGCTTGCCTTCTTGCGTGAAGTCGAGCTCTTTCATTGTGTAGTCAGAGAATTCTTGCACAAGTTTTTGCGGTTGAAAATCTTGAATATAA
>JAEUSA010000081.1 GCA_016788945.1 Leptospiraceae bacterium | reverse complement strand
CGAAAAACGCTCTTTGCGCGTGCAGAATGCAGCAAAGCAATTTGGTTTTACCAAATTGCGCAGCGTTTTGCGTACGATTTTCGGTAGAAAATCGTAGCGCATTTTGCTCGCGCGCGTTTTTCGCGACCTGCCGCGCAGCCCCACAACTTATGGTTCCCAGCGAAAGCCAAGCGAGGCGGATACGTAATAATCATGCAGCAGGGCGACCTTTTCCGTTTTGGCCAGCGTTGAGCCTCCAGAGGTGAACACGACATTGTCGGCCGAAAAATTGATCGCCCCCTGATAATACGCCGCTATCTTAAAGAGGAAGAAGGCGCCGCGCAGGGTAAAACCCGCGCCCGCCCGCAGCGTAGGGCCATGAATGAAGATATCGGTTGCACCATTATAAGCCGGCGGTTGTGGTGTGAGTATCGAATACATGCTGCGGTAGGTCGACAGGGCACGGTAATTACCCACCTGATAACCGGCTTGCCCCACGAGATCAAACGAGAAATCATCACCGCCCGGATAAAAATGTAGCTCGCGTCCGTACATGAGCGAATGCAGAGCACTGAGGCGCTCATCGGCAAAAGTGATCTTCTGGTAGGTCTTGTCATCTCCGGTATAAACGGTGTGTGCCGTTTCGCGGTAGAGATACGAGACCGCTGTCGCCCAGCGCGCGTTCTGATACCACGAATAGGTAAGCCCCACGCCCATCGTCAAAAGACGGTTCTGTGCGCCTTGTTTTGAACCATCCGCGTAGGTGGCGGTAATGTTCATCGAATCGATTAACCGTTGCTCTTCACTGAAAAAGCCACCTGTTACACCACCAAGCAGAAATTCGGCGCTGATCGCGCGGGTGCGCACCGCTGCTGTGGGTATCTGCTCGGCTGTCGACGCCCGGGCGGGCATCGGGGGCAGCTCACCCTGCCATATCAATTCACCTTCATCGTCAAAGACCTGCAGAATTTCACTGCGCTGTATGGTTCGCGCAGGAGCATCATCGGGTTTAATGCTGATTGCGGGCTCGTTGTTGCTGAGAATTTTTCCGCTGATGCGTTCTTTTTTTGTGACCACCATCGCCGCTGAAATCAGCGAAGGCAGCGCCGCAGAGAGAATCAGGTATGTCGCTTTACGGTGAATGGTAATCTCTCGAACGACTCAAAGAATTTTTGTGCGATTAAAAACCATAACCGACAGAAACACCGCCGTAGATGTCGTGAACTAAGGTATTTTTCTCCACCGCAGCCCAGATTCTTTCGGCAGCAAAAGTATAGGCGATTTGGTAATAGCCGAACAGACGCAGCTGCCAATTTGTGCCACGGAAGGTAATGCCGGTCCCCAGGCGGGCCGTGGGACCATGTACCGCGACGCTGGTTGCTATGTCATACAACTGTGGCACGGGTGTTAGTTTCGTCCGCACTTCATTGTACGACGCAAGAGGTGCGTAGTTGCCGAATTCGTAGCCCAGCTGTGCGGCCAGGTCGATGGAACTGCCCCCGTCACCCGGGTAGAAATGCAGTTCACGGCCAAACATCAAAGCATGAAACGTCGTTGCTACCGAGCTGGCAAGCGTCTTGCTTTCATATTTACTCCCGTCTCCTGTCCTTATGTTCTGCTGCGTCGAGCGAAATACATAAGAAAACAGCCATGACCAGCGCGCCGAAGAGTAAGATTGAAAGTTTACGCCGAGGCCCACCTGAAACATACTTGTTTTTGCGTTCTGACGCGATCCGTCAGAATAAAGGACGTAGATATTGTGTGCATCGATGAAGCGGTTCTCCTCAGAATAGAAACCGCCAAAGGCTGCACCAGCAAAAAAATCAATGACGACGGACTTTGCTGCGAAATTCAGCAAGGGTTCTCCACCGGCTTTTGGTGGTTGCGCAGTAGCGGCCGCCTGCACCGGTTGCCCAGCCTGCCATACTTGTACGCCGTTGTCGTCGAGAATCTGGCGAATGTCTTTACGCGCAATAATAACGGGTTGGCCGTCCGCTTTGCGAATCGTGACCAGCGCCTCGCTCTGGCTCAAAATCGTACCGTTGATGGTCTCGTTTTGCGTCACAATAGTCGCTGCATTGGCCGCGCCTGTGACACTCAGCGTCAGAATTAACATTAAGGTAAGCTGTTTCATTTGCTCAATCAGGGGCTTCCAGACTCGCCGCAAAGGCATTATTGTTTCTGTTACCTTTGTCATTGACGAGATGTCAAAATCTGGAGAGTTATGTCACATCTCATGGCGTATGCGTTTGAGCGCTTTGTGTTCTTTCATGCATCCGCTGCCGACCGCGAGCGCGTGAGTGCGCTACAGATTCTGCACACGCGGCTGACGCCTGCGCGTACCTTTTTTATTCATAACAATACCGAATTCGGCGAACTCATGCCGAACGATCTGCTCATCTGCTGCGGCGACAGTTTTTCTGCCGCGCACCGTGCATTGAGCGAAGCGGGTGTGATAACTGCACTTTCACTCGCTGATTTTCAGCTGCACGCAGGCCGGTTGTTGGCTTTGCAGTCAAGCAGCGCCTTCGGTGAGGTTGTTCTGGCATTTTTGCCCGATCTGTTGAAAAAACAAGCCATGCGGATTTTTTCTTTATTCGGTTTTAACCCCGTGGCGGTGGATTCATCGCAGGGACTCTTGCGCGAACTCAAGCACGGGGCCTCTATCGTCGTGTTTGACCAAGATATGCCCGCGCTGCGCGGTCGGGTAAGTGAGAGCCGCGAGAAAATTTTTTCCCTGCTGAGAGCCGAGCGTCGGGCACACCGGCATCTATCTGTGCTCATTATCAAGGACTTTGATCAGGGGTCTCTGTTCGGCGACATGACGACGATGGCGAAAGATGTATCGAATGCAATGCTGTCGCCGAACGAGTTTCTGGAGTTTATCCGCAATTATCTGAGCGATTTTCATGCCGCGCATGCCACTTGGAAACTGCGTATGGGCAATGCGACCGGACTCGCTCACAGCACATACACTGGCCGACCGTCACCATGCTTGGGTCTTGCCGACGTCAAAAGCGCGTTTCAGCTATCACAGGATAAGGCTTACCATGAGTTTGCCCACGCGCGCGAGCAGATGCTCGTTGAAACACAAGATCTTTTTGTACGCATGGCCGTCACCGAATGGATGTTCGATCGCCGGTTGGCGCAGGAAGCTGATAACTACCAGAAGAACATCATCATCAAAACCGAGCTGCCGCGAATATTCGATAAACCACTGCCCGCATCTGCCCCGGCCACGGTTGCAGATGAGCCTGCGGTTACTGATACTATGTTCAATTGACACTCTCTCGCGCGCCGCGAACATAACAATATGAAGACACGCCCCGGGCTGAGTTATCCGCTCGGAGCCACGGTAACACGCCGTGGCGTCAATTTCAGTGTGTTCTCGAAGAACTGCGACTACGTCGAATTGTTGCTGTTCGACGCAAAGGGTGAGAAGGTCACGCACTCATTCAAGCTCGATCGCATTATCAACAGAACGTTTTACTACTGGCATATTTTCATCGAAGACTTGGGCGCAGGCGCAGTCTACGCGTACCGTGTGCACGGACCCCATATTCCAGAACAGGGTTTTTTGTTCGATGCGAACAAAGTTTTGCTCGACCCGTATGCAAAGGCGATTATCGGTGATGATAGCTACTCGCGTGAGGCAGCGTGCAAACACGGTGATAATATCACGACTGCGCTCAAAGGGGTGGTCGTCGATATGAGCGCGTACCACTGGCAGGGCGACACGACGCTGAAAAAACCGATGTCGCATACGATCATCTATGAAATGCATGTCAAAGGTTTCACCGCGCATGAGAGTTCTGCTCTACCCGCCGATGCGCGCGGTACCTATCGCGGCGTGATCGAGAAAATTCCGTATTTGCAGTCGCTCGGGATCACCGCGGTGGAGCTCATGCCGGTGCAGCAATTTGATGCACAGTTTGCGCTACCTCCGCGCACAAATTACTGGGGCTATGGACCATTGTCGTTCTTTGCGCCGCACCGGGCTTACAGCTCGCGCCGTGACCCGCTCGGTGTTCTCGACGAATTTCGTGACATGGTCAAAGCGCTGCATCGTGCGGGCATCGAGGTTATACTCGATGTGGTATTTAATCATACTGCCGAAGGTGGTGTTGACGGTCCAACGGTCTCGTTTAAAGGTTTTGAAAATAAAGCATACTACATTCTCGATGAGTTGACTTCGCAGCATCTCGATTTTTCGGGCTGCGGTAATACGCTGAATGCAAACCAGTCGATCACACGCCGGCTGATCATCGATGCGCTGCATTTCTGGGTGCAGGATATGCACATCGACGGGTTTCGTTTCGATCTTGCTTCGGTGTTCTCGCGCGATGAATGGGGTAAACCTTTGAAATCGTCCCCAATTTTGTGGGAGATCGAATCTGATCCGGTACTTGCCGGCACGAAAATTATCGCCGAACCCTGGGATGCGGTCGGGCTATACGAGGGCGGCTCGTTTACCGGACATCGCTGGGCCGAGTGGAATGACCGTTTTCGCGATGATTGCCGCCGGTTTGTGCGCGGCGATGAAGGTTTTGCCGAAAAGATTGCCAACCGCGTCTGTGGCAGTCCGAAAGCAAAGGTTCAGAAAGAGCATAACGCAAACCGCTCGATCAACTTTGTTGCCTGCCATGATGGATTTACTCTTGCTGATCTCGTGGCATACGAACGCCGCCACAATGAAGCCAACGGACACAATAATCTTGATGGCGCTGCTGAAAATTTCAGCGCAAACTACGGGACAGAAGGTGAAACCGATACGCAGAGTATACGCGCGCTGCGTTTGCAGCAGATCAGAAATTTTCTCGTGTTGCTTTTTACCGCCCACGGCACGCCGATGCTGCAGATGGGTGATGAATGCCTGCGCTCGCTCAAAGGTAACAATAACGCTTATTGCCAAGATAACAATCTTAGTTACCTGAACTGGAACCTCTCCGCAGAAGGGCAGGCCCTGATCGAATTCGTGCGAAAGCTGATTGCGTTTAATAAAAGCAACCAGTTGTTGCAGTTGCAAAAATACTGGCATCTGCCACCGGAAAATATAGCATTCCACGGCGTTCACCGTGATCGACCCGATTTTCGTCCGATCTCGCATACGCTGGCCTTTTCCTTGTTCGAGAACAAAGCACAGCCGCTGTACTATGTGATTCTCAATTCGTATGGACAAGACCTGACCTTCGAGTTGCCTATGCTCAGCGGCGGCGCCGAATGGAAGCGGCTGATTGATACGGCCCTAACCGCACCCGCAGATTTTTCGGTCGTCGCCGAGCCGATTTCAGAGAGGTTAAGTTATACAGCCGTTGCTCGCAGTTACGTCGTCTTGAAAGCGGAGTGAAACGCGAGAAGGTTTATTTCTTCTTCCGCTCTTCTGTGCGAACCTGCAGCAGAATCGGAACTTCGGTCATGCCCAACCTCTTTCTGAGTTCCGTATTCAGGTGTCTACGCACCGGCATCGATACAGGTTTATTGGTGAACAGAATAAACCGGTTGAGGGGTGTTCCCTGAGTGATGTATTTCAGTTTGATATTCTGGTTCGCCAGAATATGACTCGCCGAAAGTTCGCGCAGAATGGCGTTGAGTTTCGGTGTGGCAAATTTTTCGATGACTTGCTGCTTGAGTTCAAATGCCTTAGCCAGCGCTTTGACGCAGTTTTCACCCGTATTTGCGCTGATGAAGAACCACGGAAATCGCCAGAAGGCCTTTTGTGCTTTGTTTAATGCGGCGGCGATTTCAGCCTTGCTCTCTTTGTCTTCGCGAATCAGGTCATACTTATTGATTAGGGCGACGAGTGGTTTACCGGCATCGGCAATGAGCGCAAAGAGAGTTTTGTTCTGTTTGTCCAGATTCTCGGTGTAATCCATGACGAGGAACGCGACATCACAGACCTCAAGTGCCTCGCGTGCGCGTTTGACACTGATGGATTCGACATCTTCGACAACGTTGCGCTGTCGGCGCAACCCCGCCGTGTCGATTACCTCGATAGACTTGCCTTCGAAATGGAAGAACTCATTGATTGTATCGCGGGTAGTGCCGGCGACCGGTGAAATTAAGGCGCGTTCTTTGCCCGTCAAAGTATTAAAGAGGGTACTTTTGCCGGCATTGGGTTTCCCTAAAATTGCAAGTCGCAGATCACTTTTGGGTACGGTTGCCCCTTCGTTCTCCGATAAAGGCGCGTCATTTTCGGAATCCGCCTTACGTGCATTGGTTTTGAATTGCGCCTGAATGCGTTCACGCAGTTCGGGTACATTGCGGTGGTTGAGCGCCGAAACGAAAAACGTCTCGGCAAAACCTAATTCATAGAATTCACTCGCTTCGGCCTCAAGCTGCGGATCATCAATGAAGTTGACGACCAGCCACACCGGTTTCTTGTTTTTGCGCAATCGGTTTGCAAGGTCTTGCTCGAAGGTTGAAAGCCCGCCGCGTTTAACGACAAACAGCAATAGGTGATACTTGTCGAGCTGCTTTTCTGCCGCACGTATCGCCGCGAGTGTCAGCGCGTCGCCGCGGACGTTTTTCTCATTTTCAAAACCGGGAAAGTCCGTCAGCGTCCAGCCGCCTTCACCCCACGGCACTTTTTCTGTGATGAGGTCGCGCGTCACGCCGGGTTGGTTGTAGATGATGCTCTTGCGCGCGCCGATCAAGCTATTAAAGAGAGAGCTCTTGCCCACATTCTGTTTGCCGATAATCGCGATTGCGGGCATCTCAGCGCATCGCCTTCTGTATCAGCAAGTATTCGCTGATGTTTTCGATATCAATGACGCCGAGCAACTGACCCGGATAACCCACGGGCAACATCGGAATGTTAAGAGCAGTCATAATCTGCAGAGCTTCGGTTACCGGCATCTGCGGTGGCAAAAAACGAATGTCGCGGCGCATGATTTTGCCTATCTGGACATTTTGACCGAACTGCGATAACCCCGCGAGCATCTCGTCTCGGGTAAGAACACCCGTAATCTGTTCATTTTCAGCGACTAAAAACTCGCGCTCCTGACTGTCGAGTAACGCCCTGAGCGCCGCACCGAGAGCGTCGTTTGATTTCAACACAGTGAATTTTGTCATCAGCAGATGCGCCACCGTGTGCGCCGACAGATCGCGCTGCACATACTCCTGACTTGCCTCGGCGCCTGCACCGAGATAAATAAATATGCCAATGAACACCAGCCAAATATTGTAGAACAAACCTAATAAGATAAAGCCGATTGCAATGAATTGACCGAGATTCGCCGCGATTGCAGTAGCCTTCGCGCGCTCGAATTTGAGTGAGAGTAGGGCGCGCAGAATACGGCCGCCATCCATTGGAAATGCGGGTATCAGATTAAAAACGGCCATGATCACGTTGACGAGAAAAAGAGAGGGCAGAAATTGCTCGGCAGTCATTGCGCCGGTGGGAAAACCGAGCCTGTAAAGCGTCGGCGAGAAGTACATATACAGAAACAATAAACCGGCAATGACAACGTTGACGAGCGGTCCGGCGATTGCCACGACAAATTCTGCGCCCGGCGATTCGGGCATTTTTTCCATTCGCGCCATGCCCCCCATCGGAAACAAGGTGATGTCTTTGGTCTTAATGCCGTAGCGGCGTGCGGTGAGAGCGTGGCCGAATTCGTGCAGCACGACGCAGGCGAAGAGCGAAATGATATAGCCGAGCGAAAGCCACACCTGCTCGGTGCTTTTGGCGACGCGGTAGCTGCTAAAGCCAATCCATGTCAAAAGGAGCAGAAACGTCCAGTGGATGTATACTTTGATGCCGCGGAATTCACCGACAGGTATCGACCACTTCATGATGCCGCAATCGCTGTGCTCTACGCTGCGTCATGTAAATATCAGCTATTTGTCTATTTGACAAAAATGTCTTTGAATCTGACGGCATCCGGCACAATGGCTTGCAGCAAAGCCCCGCACACCACTGATAGCAATAGGGTGATCAGAAAAGGTATCAGTGTCGCTTTGATCGCGCTTTCGCTCCAGTGTTTATTCTGACCAGATTTCAGGATACGAAAATAGCCTACGCCGACGAGAGCATCAAATGCGATTTCGAAAAGGATTTCCGGTGCAATGTAGATTACATAGAAACTCGCGATAAAGACGCCAAGAATCAATCCGATGGCTATGACCACTGCCACAGCTTCGCCTTCGCCGAACAGCTCGAGGCTATCGAGACCGCCAGACGACGAACCGCCGCCGCTATCACTGGCGTCGCCCAACGCGATGTCGGTTGCGCCTTCGGCGAGATCGACTACGTCTTCGACGTCGGCTTCGACGCGTGCTTTGTCGGCTTGAATTTTGTAGACATAGAATAGCAGTACATGCAAGTAGAGGAAAAAAGCCGCATAACCGACAATCGCGGCGACTCCATAACGAATCCACATGCGCGTGACGCCGAGATGGAGTAAGATTGCCGATGCAAGAAACGCCGTGAGTAGCGTGACGGCAAGGACACAAAACATATAGAGGCGCGGGCTGCCCTGCATGAGTACGTGGTTGCGCGCCCGCCGGCGTAGCTTTTTTTCGCTGAGTTTCTTTTTCATCATGTGTCGCTCAGATACGTACCGTTAAAACAACACTCGCGACAGCTTGCGCCGGTAGTCGAGCGTGAGCGGGTTGTCATTGCCCATCAGATGAAATGCCGCGATCATCAGTTCTTTGGCCTGCGCTTTGTTGCGGTTGTTTTCAATGTCGTCGAGCAATTGGTTAAGGTATTGGCTCGCGACGGGTTCGTTTGCGCTCAACAGCGCGTGGATTGTCTGTGGCGCGACACCGGCTTCGCGGAATTGTGCCAATGCCGCTTTTTGTTCAGAAAAGGGTGAGCCGAATTCGGGTATGATCGAGAGTGCGGTTTCCATATCGTCGCGTTGGTGGTCTGCCTGAGCGAGCAGTGCCTTAGTGATTGCCCATGCCGCTTCTTCTTTGTGTTTCTGGTTGAGCGAAGTACCGGCGAGCAATTTTAGCGCTTCGCCGGGAGAAGTTGGTATGAGGTTCATAATCTTCAGATAGTCTTCTGAAACAATAAACTGGTCGAGAATTTCGCGGATACGCTCGGGGCCTTGCGCGCCGACGAAGCCACCGACAATTTTGCCGTTTTGAAAAATTTTCACATCGGGAATACTCATGATGCGGAATGCCTGACCGAGTTGTGGCTCGGCGTCGGTATTTACTTTGGCGAGCACAAACTTGCCGGCATATTCTTTTTCGAGAGCTTCGAGGGCTGGGGTGAGTGTGCGACAGGGACCGCACCATGGCGCCCAGAAGTCGACGACGACCGGGTGTTTGTCTGATTCACGTATTACTTTCGCTTCAAAGTCGGCGGTACTGACATCCATAGTTGCGCGATGGGAATTTTGCACACGCGGTAAAGTGCTTACGACGCGACCGGTTGCCTATCCGTGATCGCCCGGCGAATCGACCATGCGAGGCACAAGCGCTCGGAAAAATTCAGTGTGGGAGTATAAACTTTGAATACTTTCAACATGAAACTCAGCGCTGTAGCGATACTGCCGAGGTCTATTTCTCCGAGATCGATCTTGCGCAGTTCGGCATATTCATTTTTTCTGAGCAGGTAGATCGCCGAATCCCCGCCGGGGCCGATTGCCGTGCACACCACTCTGTCGAGCTCGCGCAATGGCAGCGAATGTTTTTGCCGCTTACGAAATCCGCGTTTTTCAAAATAGCGTATCTCATCGTTGCCGATCTCGATGCTGCCCTCGGCACCTACCCAGCGCAGCACAAAATAACCGACGATGCCGCCAACCACGGCCGCGAATATCGTGACCACAAGCATGCCGACGACGTCGCTACCCCACACAATCGCGAGCATCGCGTATATGAAGCCGGCAACAGCAAGCAGTGCCGTAAGATTCTGACGGCTCAGAAAACCGAATTGATAGGTGAAGGTGGTGACGCCTGCGGCGGATTGCTCGCGTACTGCGACCGGCAACTCTAATGCATTGGCCGCCGCTACCTTGCCGAGGCGTATGCCGGTTTGCAGTCTCAGCGTCTCGTCGCGGGCATTTTTTTCAGCCGCGTGTGAATGCAGAATCAGCAGCGAACCGTCGCGCCACTCAAGCGCCGTGCAGTGACGAATCATGCGGTCATCGCGGCGCGGTACGGTAATAAACCCTGCGATTTCGCTGTAAGATACTCTCGCCTGCTCTGGAATTTTTCTCCCGACGCGTTGCCTGAAGCTCAGCACACCCGCGCGATTGTCGAACACAAGTTCTGCCGGCTGTACAATGCGCGCCCTTTTAGCTGCGCGCGCCGCACCCCAGAAGAAGAGGCCGAAACCGGTAATGGCATGGCCCATGCTGTCGCGTGGCGCAGCGACGATTGCGAGAATGCCGATGGGCAGCGCGATGACGGCGAGCACAGAAAAAATAATGCCGATGATCCGGTAGGCTGCATTGGCTTCGAGTACAATCTCTTCTGGTGATTCGCTGCGGATATGGAATTCCATAGCTGGCGATGGAATGACAGCGCGCAGGGGCTTCAAGCGGTTTCCGCGATGACTCGCCGCTACAATACGCCCCGTGCAGCGCCAGGCTTTTGATTTCCAGGGTTTGCGGCTTTCGTACCTCGAAGCCGGCGAGCAGAACGCCGAAAAGCTGGTGATTGCGCATGCGAACGGTTACGCCGCCGGCATGTATGCTTATATCATCGAGGCGCTGGCCGGGCGCTTCCACATCTGCGCGCTCGACTTTGCCGGGCATGGCGAATCCGAAGGTACGCTGCATTTTTCTTCCTGGAATTTTTTCCGTGATCAGTTATTGGCGCTTCTGGATCACAAAGGCTGGGGTAATGCGCATGCAATCGGGCATTCGCTCGGCGGAGGGAGCTTGCTCAGAGCAGCCCAAGTCAATGCCGGGCGCTTCGTTAAGATCATTGCATTCGACCCGGTGATGCTGAATCTCGCGTCGATTACCTATGTGAAGCTGTTTGGTAACCCGATGGCGAAAGTTGCCCGCACACGCCGGGCGAGTTTTGCAGGCAAAGCGCAGGCGCTCAAGATTTTCTCGCGACACCCCGCGCAGCGCGGTTGGCAAAAAGAAAGCATTGCAGCGTATGTCGAATATTGCCTGCGCGAGACGAATGACGGCGCCCGGCTGAGCTGCGACCCCGCCCTCGAAGCGCAGATATTCTCCCAAACGGAATACGCTCACCTGTTCCGCTTGAAAAGAATCACCTGCGAGACACGGCTTATACTGCCGCCGCGTTCGCATGTCTGCCCCCCGCGTGTCGCGGCCAAAATTGTGCGCAACCATGCTAAATCCGCCATTCAACGTCTGCCCGGCACCGGCCACCTGCTGCCATTCGAGAATCATGCGAAGACGCTCGACGTAATTTTGTCGTCGCTGTGAGCATCGCGAAGATCGCGGTTCATGGAATTTCTGAATGACCACATCGTGCAAACGCAGATTTTGCAGTCGATCATACCACTGCTGATGGTGGTTCTGTTTACGCAGTCGGGCCTCGATAAGGTGTTCGACTTTCGCGGCAATCTCGAATGGATGACGGGGCATTTCAGTAAGACTCTCTTGCGCAGTGTCGTCAGGCCGTCGCTGATCGCAATTACCGTCATGGAGCTTGTTGCGGCATTGTTGTGCGCAGCGGGTGTGATGGGCATCTGGTTTTTTTCTTCGACGAATCTCGCTTTCTGGGGGCTTGTGCTGAGTGCTTTGACGCTGCTGAAACTTTTCACGGGGCAGCGGATTGCTAAAGAGTATGCTGGCGCTGCAACGATTGCGATGTATGTACTCATCGTCGCCGCGGGATTGTTCTTTTTGAAAGCCTAGGATAGCGTTGACGGTATGTCTCTCGGCGCTACTTTTTCCCATGCCACTTTCAGCCAACGAAATTGAACAGCACCTCGGTACGCATTCCGGCCTGCTGATACATAAATGCGAAACAATCCATAAAGAAGCGCTGCATCTGCCTTCGCCGAATGTGGTTGATGCAGTATACGCGCAATCAAACCGCAACAACAACGTGCTGCGCTCACTGCAGTCGATTATCGGTCATGGCCGTCTTGCCAATACCGGTTATGTTTCGATTCTCCCCGTTGATCAGGGTATCGAACATTCTGCGGGGGCTTCATTTGCTCCCAACCCGATCTATTTTGATCCAGAAAACATTGTGAAACTGGCGATTGAAGGTGGCTGTAATGCGGTTGCCTCAACGTACGGCGTACTCGCCGCGGTCTCCCGAAAATACGCGCACAAAATTCCATTTATTGTGAAAATCAACCACAACGAATTTTTGTCTTACCCCAACAAATTCGACCAGATTATGTTCGGTACGGTTGAAGAGGCTGCAGCGATGGGTGCCGTCGCCGTCGGTGCCACGATCTATTTCGGCAGCGACGAGTCGGCGCGTCAGATTGTCGAAGTCGCCCAGGCATTCGAGCGCGCTCATGAGCTTGGTCTGGCAACGATTCTCTGGTGCTATCTGAGAAACAGTGAATTCAAAAAAGATGGTGTGGATTATCACACTTCTGCTGACCTTACCAGTCAGGCAAATCATCTCGGTGTGACGATTCAGGCAGATATCATCAAGCAGAAACTACCGACCAACAACGGCGGTTACAACGCGCTGAAGTTCGGCAAGACACATGCCAAGGTCTATTCTGACCTCACCTCAGATAATCCCATTGATCTCACGCGCTATCAGGTTGCGAATTGCTACATGGGCCGCATGGGGCTGATCAACTCGGGTGGTGAGTCAAAGGGCGCAACCGATATGGCCGAAGCCGTGACTACTGCCGTCATCAATAAACGTGCGGGTGGCATGGGGCTCATTTCAGGCCGCAAGGCATTCCAGAAGCCGCTGGCCGACGGCATTGCTCTGCTGAATGCTATTCAGGACGTTTATCTCTGTAAAGAAGTTACGATCGCCTGAAAAGTGCGGTTAATCCGCGAGCTTGACGAAGCCCAAGTAGCAGAGCTTCATCAGCTTTATCAGCATGAGTGGTGGACACAAACGCGTACGCTCGACGAAGTGCGTGAAGGTGTTCGGGGGTCGCAGGCTTGCTACGCCATACTCAGCTCAGAGAATCAACTCATTGCGTTTGCGCGCGTGCTAACCGATTATGTTTTTAAGGCGCTGATATTTGACGTTATTGTTCGGCCCGATTTTCGCGGACAGGGGTTGGGTGATCAGATTCTTTCACACATTATCGGCGATACTAAGCTTGCCCGCGTTAAGCATTTTGAACTTTATTGTCTACCCGAAATGGAGCCGTTCTACCTGCGCCATGGTTTCACAGCCGATGTCTCCGGCGTGAAATTGTTGCGCCGTTCAGTAAATTAGTGCCTCTCCCACATCAGGCTTGACCGCAGTTCGTGTGCAGTCTGCCGGATGCGCCGCGCCAGAATGCGTGCGAGATTGCGCATAACAATGTATCCCATTGTCTTGTCGCTCTCGAACAGAGTATAAAGTTCTGCGCGCGGTATTTTGAAGACACTGGTTTTCTGAATCGCGACCGCGCTTGCCGAGCGCGGCTCGCCATCGATAAAGGCAAATTCGCCGAACAGCTTGCCCGGCAAGATAGTGTGGATTGTCGCCGAATCGGTTTTTCCTAAGGCGCCGATAATCTGTACCCTGCCTTCCATAAGAATATAGATATCCGATTCGGTGCTTTGTTCGTGGAATATTTCCTGATTTTCGTCGTATTCGGCTTTGACCGCTTTTGAACCTATGAGTTTCAGCTGGTCTTCGCTGAGGTCTTTGAAAAGTTCAAATGTGCCGAGAAGTTTCTGTAGTTCCATTTAGTTCTGATTCTCCAAAATAGTTTTGCTGATCTGGTGTACATCGGTTGCGGCTACGCGCAGGCCGTCGAGCACATCGACGAACGCGTTCATTGCCGCGCTGTCTTGCTCGGCAGCGCCGAGCAGGCTTTCGAGGTTCTGGCTCTGCACCTTCTTCGACATGAAC
>JAEUSA010000075.1 GCA_016788945.1 Leptospiraceae bacterium | reverse complement strand
CCTCGGTAATGATATTCACGCGTCAGCCAACGCCGGCGCACTGACAATACAGAAAGCAAACCACGCATTCGAGGGGCACCTGCTGATGACGTTTAGCCTCAACTACCGGGTAGGTAATTTATGGTAAGGTGGATTGTTATCTTCTTCGCGGCAGTTTCCGTGTTGGCAGCCGATCAGCCACAGCCGACACTTCGAGGTCTTCTCACGCTGACTCCAGGTTATCTCACCGCGCAGAAGACCACAACCTATGGCGTCGGCGGTGAACTCGAATTTTATCCGAAAGGTTCTATCTCATTGCGCACCGATGGTTATGCGTTGGTTGGTAAGTCTGCAGATGGCGGCCTGAAACAGAATTATCAGGGTTTTCTCGGCATAGCCTACAACTTCGAAAAGTGGGGCCCGCTCACACCGTTTGCCGGTTTTCAGCCGGGTTTTGGTCTATCGCAGATCGAGACTCCCGGATATGATAACTTTCGCCTGATGCCGGTTTTTTCGCCCTTTGCGGGAGTGCACTATTTCTCGGAGGCGATTTTCCATTTTACTCTCAACGTGCGCTACGTGTACGGTGAATTGTTGTATCCGAACGTCGGTGCCGTCAGTATGAGCGAAATTAGAATATCATTCGGTTTGGGCGCGTATCTGTAAAAAAATCCGGTGGTCTGCGTGTTGCAGACCACCGCTCAAGAATTAATTCCAGTCGTCGATCTTGATATCGTCAGGCGACGGCTGGCCGCGACCCGTTTCAACAAGACTTTTGAGACTCAGCAGAAATACTGCCCATTTGGTGCTGCAATGAGCCGTGAGCTCGCTGATTTTTCTCCAATCGCGGTGACGGAAAAATACGAGCGTCATGGCTGCGCCGCGTATGCCCACTTTATGGTATATTGCTTCCATGGTTTCCTATGAAAATTCAATCGGGCTTGCCTTTGCCCGTGTTGATGAGCCTTAAGAGGCTATTTCTCAGGTAGTGGTTCCAGCCTTCTGAGCAGGCTTCGAAGCATTCGATGCCCGGCACAAGCCCGTGGTGTGTGAACAGCAGTTGGGTTTTTTCTCCGTTTTGCGAGATTTCAAAACTGACCTTCGTGCCATTCCATTCATTCTGGTCCTTCTTGAGAAAAGTGAGAGTGCTGTCCATGACCTGCCAAACTACTTTCTTATTCGCAACGACCTCGACGAGTCTCTGCGTGGAATAGCGCATGTCTTCGTAGCGGAATTCAAACACGTCGTTCTTCTTACGAGAGTTGCCGACGAGTTTTGCAGACCACCAGCCTCGTACATCGGTCACTGCTTCAAACACCTGCTTTGGGCTTTTGTCCGTTGAAAGAACGAGCGTAAAGTCCTGGGCTTTGTTTTTTGTCTTTGTTTTCATTGGTTCCCCTTGCTTTTTACTAAGCCGTTGTCATAAAAGTTTCAAGGCAAGCGAGTATGCCAGCCCAGCCGTTACGGTGCGCGTCAAACTCCATCTCCCCCGGAATGTTTTCATGGATGATGGTGATCCGTGTGCCGCTATCCTCTGCGGTAAAAAGGACAGTGACGAGTGTCTCGCGGTCTTGCGTCATGAAAGAGCGCCACGTGAAGACGAGCTTTGTAGGCTCGTCGACGACCTTGTATTCACCTTCGTGTGGCCTGAGTTTTCCCTCGACGATCATGTCGATACGGAATTTGCCTCCAGGGCGCGGATCGAGACGCACTTCGCCGAGATGCAGTTTGTCATCGGCAAGAAACCAGCGCGCAAAATCGTTGCCATTGAGCCAGGCGCGAAAGAGTCGCTGCGGTGATGCGTTAATTTTTTTTTCGACCTTTAGTACTTCTGGGTTCATGTTTCTCCTCTT
This sequence comes from Leptospiraceae bacterium, assembly GCA_016788945.1. Classification (GTDB taxonomy): domain Bacteria; phylum Spirochaetota; class Leptospiria; order Turneriellales; family Turneriellaceae; genus Turneriella. Next base: position 14,917 of record JAEUSA010000075.1, on the reverse strand, counting down.
CTTCTATAAAAATCGCGAGTTGATCGAGTTTGCTCGTCCAGAATTTACGGTGGTATTCGATCCAGACTGAGGCTGCATTAAGGGTCTCGTTCGTAAGTTCGATACGGAAACTGCGCCGGTCGTCGGCTGCGCGCACCTTGCGCACAAGGCCTGCGGCACTCAAAACCTCGATGTGCTTAGCGACACCCGCAAACGACATATCATACGGTTTCGCGAGTTCTGAAATACTGAGGCTTCTTTGGCGCAGCTGCGTGAGCATCTGCCGCCGCGAATGGTCCGCGAGTGCGGCAAAGACTCGGTCCAGCTTTTGTTCCGAGCGATTTAATTCAACCATAAGGTTGAATATATTGGTTAGCCGGTGTTGTCAAATATAAAACCATATGGTTGAATATATAAAATTCCCGATCTTTTTGAGAAAACAGGGTTTACGCTATGCTGGCAAAGCCCCAGCCGACAGTTCATTTAGCGGAGAGTTTTTGAGCACTACCCATCTGCCATACCGCAACGATCTGCAGGGCCTGCGCGCGATCGCCGTGATTGCGGTGCTGATTTTCCATGTCTGGCCGAAGATTTTCCGCGGCGGATTTGTCGGCGTCGATGTGTTTTTTGTCATTTCAGGTTTTCTGATTACGAGTCTCTTGATTGCCGAGGGTGAAGCGACGGGGCGTGTGAGTCTATTGCGGTTCTGGGCGCGGCGGCTGATGCGCCTTTTGCCCGCTGCAAGCGTCGTACTGCTCGCTGCGCTGGTCGGTGCGATTTTCTTTCTGCCACGCACCGAACTCGTCGGCACGGCGTACCATACCATGGCTGCTGCGCTCTATTACGAGAACTGGGCGCTGGTCTCACAGGCCGTCGATTATTGGGCGCAGGGCACGGCGCCGTCACCTGTGCAGCATTTCTGGTCGTTGTCGATCGAAGAACAATTCTATTTTGCCTGGCCCCCGCTTGTAGCTCTTGCGGCATTTATCGCACATCTCGGTCGTGCCAGTCTGCGCTCGCTTGCGCTACCACTTCTTCTGATTGTATTCTTCTCATCGCTCGTGCTTTCGGTGCTGCCGATCGCCGAAGCTGATGCGGCGTACTTCAAGACAACGACCCGCCTGTGGGAACTCGCACTGGGCGCGATTACGGCGGTGTGGGGTACAAAACTGGAGATCAGGCAGTGGGTGAGAGCCCTGCTTGGTTGGTTGGGTCTTGTCATGGTCGTTGCGGCGATTTTGTGGATCAATGAGACGATGCGGTTTCCCGGCTGGGTTGCCCTATTGCCGACGCTCGGCACGGCCTTTATGATTGTCAGCCACGACGCACCTTATGCGCCGTTTCGCTTGTTATCACTGCGGCCGATGGTCTACATCGGTGATATTTCGTACGCAATCTACCTGTGGCACTGGCCGGTGATTGTTTTTTTGCGACCATTCGGTGAACAGGTTTTGAAACCGACAACCGCTGCGATTGCCGTCGCGACAACATTCGCGCTGGCGATTGTCACGAAATATCTGATCGAAGATCCTTTCCGACACGGGCGTCTGGCGTTTCATATGCGGCTGCGCTCCCGCGCAGCCGGATTAACCGCAGCGTTTGCCATGGCCGCCGTCATGATTGCTGTGACCGCTTCGGTCTCAGCCTATGCCGGAAAACGACAGAACGATATTAATGAAACGCTGATTAAACAGAATTTTGAATCGGCAATCGCCGACAAACGTTACCCCGGTGCCGCGGCGATGGATGCGAAATACCCAGCTGCGGTACCCGCCGGTGTGCCACTGAAACCCAACCCGCAAATCGCCGAGATGGACATGCGCTATCGTTACCGCGACTGCATGAACATGGGCAAGGTATGTACGTTCGGTAATCCCGACGCAAAATTCACCGTGGTTCTCGCCGGCGATTCGCATGCAATGCATTATGCACCGTCGCTCGAAACCATCGCTAAAAAGAACAATTGGAAACTGCTCGTCATGGTTAAGGTCGCCTGCCCGCTGGGTGAGTTCCCTCTTTATAGCGAGGGCAAATACCGCGGCGACTGCGATCTCTGGCGACCGAAGGTTTTGCGCTGGGTGGCCGAAGCAAAACCCGATTTTGTCATTACTTCGGGTGGGTTGACAGGGGTGTATGGCGGCTTGCCGACACTCGATAAACAGATCGCGGGATACCGTAAAATTTGGGATGCATTTCTCGCGCAGGGCAGCAAGGTGATTGTGATGCGCGATAATCCGTTGATGAAATACAGCAAGGGTTGGGAAATGAAAATACCCCCATGCCTCGTGGCCAACGCCAATAAAGTCACTGCGTGCACACGCCCGCGTCAGCTCACGCTCGATTCGATGCCCGACGCGATGGTGCGCGCCGCGGAGAATATGAAAGGGGTTTCGGTCATTGATCTGATTCCTTATCTCTGCAACAAAGACACCTGCCCGCCCGTGATCGGTAACGTCGTGGTATACCGTGACGCGCACCACATCACCGAAACCTACATGAATACCCTGACTCCTTATATTGAAGACGCACTGCTGAGGCTCATGCGGTCATACCAGGCGCCGCGACGTCTGGCCGAACAGATAGAAACTCAGGCGGCAGCCGATAAAAAAATACAATAATTTATCCCCGGTTGCGTCGGTACGGATATATGGCAGCCGAGGCCGTGGCATTCATGCAATTTGAAGAAACCGTTAATAAAGAAAAAAAAGGTCTCATTGCGTTTATCAGAAAGCGCATCAATTCTGAAGAAGACGCCGAAGACATGGTGCAAGATATTTTTTCGAAAGTATTCGAAGGCAACTTGATCGAGTCGATTGAAGATATGACGGCATGGCTCTATCGTGCCGCGCGTAACAAAATTGTCGATTTTTACCGCCGCCGCCGCCATCTGGCGAGTCTCGATGATGTTGCCGAGATTGCGCGACCGGTGGCAGGTGACGCGCTGTTCTGGGAGAAGTTCGAGCAAGCACTGTCTGAGCTCCCCGAAGAACAGCGGCAGGTGTTTGAGCAGAACGAGCTTTCGGGAAAAACATTCCGTGAAATTGCCGAGCAAACCGGAGAGAATATCAATACGCTGATATCACGCAAGCGCTACGCGGTGATGTACCTGCGTGCTCGGTTGAACGACCTATTAGAAGATATAGAATAATGTGCCACACGCTTCGCATGTGTCACATTATTCTATACAAAAAAGGAGGATAATATGTGGAAACTGGTAAAAGTTGTGAAATTCGGGGTCATTGGAACCGCGTTCGTCGCCGCGTTCGGCGCGCTGACCATGTATCTGTGGAATGCCCTGATACCCGATCTGTTTCATGGGCCGGTGCTTAATTTCTGGCAGGCATGCGGATTGATAGTGCTCTCGCACATTCTGTTCCGAGGTGGCGGCTTCAAGCATGGCGGTGGCTGGCATCACCGTAAATGGAAGCAGGGCTTCGAGGCGAAACTCGCGGCGATGACACCCGAAGAACGCGAGAAGTTCATCAGCCGGTGGGATCACTGGGCGTGCTGTCACTGGGGACCGGAAAAGGCCACAACGCCCGAGAAACCTGTGCAGGCATAGTGCAGTCAGGAACTATTTCTGTAGCGATCGCTACAGAAATAGTTGACGATATGTTCATTTTTTGCCGACGAGTAACTATGCAGGTAAGAAAGAACAAAGAAACCTTCAGCGATCCGGTACCCGCCCACTGGGCCGGCAAAGACGCCCTACAGAGCCATGTTCTCAATACACTCAGCCTGATGTTCCCCGCTGGGGAGGCTTTTTTTATCCGTTCGGTAAAACATTTCGCCGACCGCGTGAAAGATCCGAAAATGCAGGCCGATATCAAAGCTTTCATCGGGCAAGAGATGCAGCACAGCATGGCGCACGAGCGCTTCAACCAATCGGTTGCGCAGAACGTCGGCAATATGGATTGGTTCATGTGGCTTTTTACTGTGCCCACATTCGAATGGCTTGAACCTTTTATGCGCAACTACCTCGGCCATGAAAAGCTGCATCAGTGGGCGCTCGCGCTCACGGCTGCGGCCGAAAACATGACAGCGGGCTTTGCACAGTCATTGTTTCAGCCCGGCGAATTGGAAAAAATCGCGCGCCCCGATGTGCGCGAGCTTTATGCATGGCATGCTGCCGAAGAAATGGAGCACCGTGATCTCGCATTCGACGTTTTTCAGCAGGTGGGCGGTGACTATGTGACCCGCATGTCGGGCATGGCGTTTGCCTACGGCATCATAGCTGCTTACGTCGCGCTCGGTACAGGCTATCTCGTACTCAAAGACAGAAATTTTCCATGGTCGACATTGCCGCAGCAACTCGTGGATTTATTCACCAAAGAAAATTCACTCGGTCGCGTATTTCTCGAAGGCATGGTGGATTACCTGCGTCCTGATTTTCACCCGAGTCAGCAGCCGATGCACCCTGAAGCGCTTGCGTATCTCGAAAAAATGGCATCGTAACTTAATTCCATGGCTGCGCGCCGCGCAGCTATGGAATCAGTTCAATCTCGAAAACGCGGTAGCCCGTGCGCTTGAGCGGCTTGCCTTCCATGTCGGTAGGGTATTGTTCGACGGCGCCCGCGGCGGGGGTATGGTCTTCGAAGACGGCTTTAATTTTGACGCGTTTACCGTCGTGCTTTTGTAAATCCGCCTCTTTGACTTTATCTGATGCATAGAGCGCATGCGTGCCGTCGGGCGTTATGATCACGAGGCCCTTGCCGAGGTACGCATCGGCAGACTTGCGGTTGTCGACGCCGGGAGTGTAGCGTATCGTGCCGATGAGCGAGACGGGCTGGGGTTGTGCTGCACCCACCTCACGCCAGGTATACGCCTGCAGCATCAGCTCGTTATAACCCCCGAGCTTTGACGCTTCAATGCAGCGGGCGCGAATTTTCGCGTTCTTAACTTTGCCAACGTGGAGCGTCTTGCGAAAATGCGGCGTTTCGATGTAAGCTTCGCAAGCACCGTCTTTTTCAGAGGCAAACCCCGAGTAGTTGCGTATTTCAAATTTGAGAAAAGTATCGCCGGAAAAAATTGCGACGACGAGCAGAATCGTTTCCATCACCATCGGTCGCAGAGTAAATGGCGGCGAGACGACGGCAAGCGGTTATTGAACCGGTGCATAGACGCCGCTGATGAACGGCAGGCCGAAATCGAATTCTTCTTTTTTAGCGGCCCGAAATCCTGCCTGTTCGAGGTTCGCATGCGTGTCGCGGTTGAGCTGGCAGCCTTCGGCCATATGCCGCCACAACGGGTTCATCAGGTTCTGCACCCATTGTCCCGCGTCGCTTTTGGCGCGCACGTGTTCGAGGGCAATCAGCCGGCCGTCTTTTTTCAGGAATTTTCTGAGTTGGCTTAAAATTGCCACGGGGTCGGGCACGGTGCAGAGTACGAGCGTACAGACGACGGCATCGAAACTGCCGACTGGAAATTCTGCCGTGAGGCGAGCGTCGTCGAGCAGCCAACCTTCGACACGTATTTTGGCGGCGCAGGTATTTTGCGCGATTCTCTGCTGCGCCTGCGCGCGCATTGCGTCTGAAGGCTCGAGAGCCAGCACCTCGGCGTCTTTACCGTAGAATTCAAAGTTAATGCCGGTACCACAGCCGAGCTCGAGAATTCTACCCGTCAGGTTGCCGAGGAGTGCCTGCCTTCTTCCGCTGAGCGCGTTTTTTTCGACGACGCTCATCACCGGGTCGTACGCCGCGGAGAAAATCTTGTTATACCAGCCGTTGTGTTCGTCGCTCATGCCTGTGCCTCTTTGCCGTAGATCGCACGTATGGCAAGCAGTACCGGTGCTGACATAGCGGCGAAGGCAGTCTCGAATGCCGCATTGCCACCAGAAACACCCTCACCCACGACGCGACTTAAGAATGCATCGAACGTATTGCCCGACAGATTGGCGAACCAGATCAGGTTAAGGTATTGCACAATCTGGGTCGCCGTTTCTTCACCATAATAATCGATCAGTTTTGTAGTCTGCTCTTTGTTGGGTTGCCGTTCACTTTCGGCAAAGTGGATTGCATAGAGTAATGCTTCTTTTTCGTGACCGAAATCCCCCTTGGTTAAATCGCCCAAGAGCGCGGCGATCTGCGCATCGTCGACGCCGTTCGCCGCGGCAATGTCGGTGTGCATCCAGGTACAGTAGCGGCATTGGTTGACTGAAGTGACGGCGAGAAACAGTTTTTCCCGGAATGACGGTGAAATTGTCTCCCCGGCCAGTAGTTGTGGTAGTCGGGGTAGATCTTTCGCTATGGCACCGGCGCTGGCAATCAGGCTTGCGGGCGTAAACACCCGCTTATGGAATTTATTCTGCATTTTTTCTCCTTATGCTTCGAGCATTTTTCTGAAACGATGAAAAACCGGTGCAAGGTCAGTACCTTCGCCGCTCACGATGCGCGTATACAGGGTGCCTGACAAAAAGCAGAAAATCATTTCGCGCGTTGTCTGGTCGACGCCGATCAGCTCGCCGAGCCTGCGCTTGAGGTTTGTTGACCAGCGGTTAACGAGATTCATAGCTTTTGGCGGAAGCTGATGGCGAACCATGTCAGCCGAGAGCAAAAACTGCGTGCGCATGCCGTCGCATTCGCGCAGAAAAAAATCGAACAATCGATCGAGACGGCGCTTGCGGCCTTCGACGCCGCATAAATCATTCACGAGCTGCGCAGATGATTCACGCGCATGAAATAAAAACAAATGACAGAACAATTCTTCTTTGGATGGAAAATAGTGGTAGAGTGTGCCGGTCGAAACATCGATCGCGCCGGCGATATCGCGCATCGAAACTTCTGCATACCCGTTCTCAAGAAATACGGCGGTTGTTCGCCGCAGTAGTTCATGGCGGTAGGCGGCATGGTCGACAATTTTAGGCATATTTATATCGAACGTTTGATATAAATACAGGTTGTCAACGGAATTTTGACTTCGTTCATGCTATGGAATTCCATAGCATGAAAAAGGGATTAATGTTTACGCGCGGGTCTCGGCAAACAGACCTAACTATGCCACCGCAGCCGCAGATTCGCCCAATGGACCTCGCAACCGACCTTGAAGCTGTCGCGCAGTTGATCTACGATACCGACGAATACCTATTCCCTTTCTTGTTCGGCACCCGCGCGCATGCACTCCCTGTGCTGGCAAAGCTCGTCACGCTTAACGCGAATTCGTTCTCACATCGCCATATTCTTTGCGCCACTGAGGGTAACGAGGTCGTAGGCATGTTGATTGGCTACGACCACCGCACGATCGACAAAGCGGCAGAGCAGGCGGATTTCCAAATGGCGCTGCCTCTGCTCGATCAACTGCTGATGCTGCCGAAATACTGGATTCTGCGGCCTTTTCTCGATAAAACCGAAATCACCGGATACTATATTCAGAACGTCTGCGTCGCTGCCAACCATCGGGGAAAAGGCATTGGTTCTGATTTGATCCGCCATTTTTGCTCCCTGCATACCGGTGATGCATGGCTCGATGTCGAGTTGGGCAATAAGGCCGCGCTGGCATTGTATGAAAGGCTCGGGTTTGTGATTCATTCGAAAAAATCGGTGTTTTTGCCCGGGCTGGGGAGTTACCGGATGGTAAAAAGGCATAACAATGATGAATGATTGACAGCGTGTCTGAAATTTGCACGCTGCACTATGCTTAGATACAAAGCGGATATTTTGTCAGTATTTTACATGATTATCACAACAGCGCTGCTGATTGTGAACTGGAATCTGCCAGAATTTAATGTCTGGCTGTTTCTGGGTTCGATTCTGATGGCGACCAGCTGCTTCGCGATGGCGCATAACCACAACCACATTCCGATGTGGCGGGTAGATTTTCTCAACAAAATCACCGACTACTGGCTGACGCTGTTCTACGGGTTTCCCGTCTATGCGTGGATCCCGACGCATAACATGAACCACCACCAGTTGAATAATCGCGAAGGTGATTACACGATTACTTGGCGTCTGTCAGAGAAAAATAACTTCATTACGATGATTACCTTCCCGATCGTGAGCGCGATCTATCAGCAGAAGCCGACATCCGATTTTCTGAAGCACTACTGGCGTACAAACAAAGCGAAATTTTTCTACTACATTTCGCAATACGTCGTCTGGGGTTTGTGGATTATCGGGGCATTCTACCTCAACCCGAAGAAGGCGCTTCTGTATGTGGCTATTCCGATGATCGTGGCGACACAATTTGTTCTGATCATCAACTACATTCAGCACGTGCACACCGACGAAGAATCGCAGTTTAACCATTCGCGCAATTTCACCGGTATCTATAACAAATTTCTGTTGAATAACGGTCTGCACACCGCGCACCACGAGCAAATGGGCCTGCACTGGAGCCAGCTGCCTGCGGCACATGATAAGATCAAGCACCTCGTCGATCCGTCGCTCAATCTGCGCTCACTGGGTTGGTACGTCATTAAAACCTATTTCCTTGCTCCGTTTATCCCTTCATTCCGCAGCAAGTCGATGCGCCTCGAGCGCATGGCCGTGGCCGGCGGCGGTTCGATGACCCCGACCGATATTGAAGATTACCGGCCGCACGCTGTGTCAGTCGCCCGTATGCCAGTGAAGAAAAAACGCACTTCGGTGAAAAAAACATCTTCACGAAAAACAAAGAAAAGCCGCTAAGTTATAGTCTATTGCAGCCTACCCGCAGGGGGAGGCGGCAATAGACAGGAGTCCATATGGCATCAGAATCATCATTCGACATTGTCTCAGAGATGAACTGGCAGGAGCTCGCGAATGCGATTGACCAGGCGCAGCGTGAGATTGGCAACCGCTTCGACTTCAAGGGCACCAAGGTCGCTGTCACTCTTGAGAACAAAGAACTCATTCTGCTCGCCGACGACGAAGGCAAACTTAAACAACTTAAAGATGTCGTAGAATCAAAATTGATCAAACGCGGTATCGCGCTGAAATCGGTCGACTATCAGAAAATCGAAGCGGCGCTCGGTGGCATTGTACGCCAGAAGGCCCTGTTTATCAACGGCATCGCGCAGGAGCATGCGAAAAAAATTAACCTGCTGATACGCGATTCGAAGCTTAAAGTACGCTCACAAGTTGAGGGTGAAAAGCTCCGTGTGACGGGTAAGTCGAAGGATGACCTGCAAGAAGTCATGAAACTGTTGAACGGCGCCAATCTCCCCATTCCGCTGCAGTATACGAATTATCGTTAGACACGGATGTCTTAGCTTCACGGCGCACAGGACGTGCGTCTTTGCGTGAAGCGTTAGACACGGATGTCTTAGCTTCACGGCGCACAGGACGTTGGTGTTTCTGCATAGCGACACTCACCACTTGATACATTGCTTGTTGCGCTGTTTCGGTTATTCAGCCCGGCGCAATCATGGAGAACAAAACGATTTCCGCCGGTTTTAAATCGAAGAAGCTCACTGCGGTACCGCGCGGTTTTCGGACGTTTATTACCAGTGCCGGCATCAAAGACAACACTCTTGATTTAGGCATCGTGGTCTCTGATGTGCCGGCCGCCGCGGCTGCTGTGTTCACGCGCAATCAGGTTAAGGGTAATCCGGTACTCGTTGGCATGAAACATATCAAAGGCAGCAAGATCAGCGCGGTGGTGGTCAATTCGAAAAATTCGAATGTTGCGACCGGCAAACAGGGTTATGACGATTGCGTAAGGATTTGCAATGCGATCGCCTCCGAAGCGGGGTTTTTGCCGACACGGGTGTTCCCGTCATCGACGGGAGTTATTGGCCGTCGCATTCCGGTGGAAAAAATCATCGCAGCGATCAAAGGATTTCGCCAACGCCTGAAAAACCCGGCAGACTTTGAGGGTTTTGCACAGGCGATCATGACGACTGACACTTTTCCGAAATTTGCCATGCGCAAGGTGGGTAAGGCGACGATTGTCGGCGTCGCGAAAGGTTCGGGCATGATCGAACCCAATATGGCGACGATGCTTTCGTACTTTTTTACCGATGCAAAAATCAGCGGCACTGCGCTCGACAAACTTCTGCAATCCACAGTGCAGTCGACTTTCAATTCATTGTCGGTCGACACCGATACCTCAACGTCTGACACGGTGTTGGTGATGGCCAACGGTCTTGCCGGCGAAGTGAATGCGAAAGCGTTTGCCAAAGCGTTTCAGGAAATCGCGCTCGAGCTCACGCGCATGCTGGCGCGCGATGGTGAAGGGGCAACTAAGCTCTTTACCGTCACTGTGAAAGACTGCGCCAACCCGAAGCAGGCGAAAGCAATAGCAAAAAGTATTGTAAACTCACCACTGGTGAAAACGGCTATTTATAAGGGAGATCCCAATTGGGGGCGCATTTTTATGGCGATCGGCAAAACTCCCGTGGTCAAAGTGATACCGGAGAAGATTAAGATTCGCTGGGGCGGTAAATCGTACACGAACGACCAATTACCGCAACTGGCAAAATATCTGCAAAAAAATGAGGAGCTCGAACTCGAAGTTTCAATGGGTACGGGTAAATCGGCCTGGACAGTCTACGGCTGTGATTACACCGAGGAGTACGTCAAGATTAACGCGTACTATACGACTTAAACTTCAGAGCGCAAAGCTCGATTGCACCACTTTCTTCAGTTCGCTTTCAACTTCACCGAGGTTGCGCTTTTGCGCGACGCATTCTTCGAGGTGTGTTTCTACATAGGCCTGAGCGAACTTTTTAATGGCATTGGCCGACGCTTTGGCAAGTTCGATGGTTTTGAGACAATCGGAATCGCCGGAAGCAACGATCTTTTTGAGTCCTTCGATTTGACCTTGTATACGGCTGAGTCTGTGGATAAGCGGGTCTCTATTCATGTGATAAGTATAATCAATCTCAAGGTGCCCGGCAATTAATATACGCCACCCTCTGTAAATGCCGCGGGGTATATTGCGCTCAATGCCTAATAGCCTCGGACTTGGCCCGTAATGAAAATCTGTCGATAATATAACGTGCGTTTTCTAGTTATTCTCTGCTGCTTTTTGGCGACTTTTGCCGTTGAGGCAATCACTTACCGGGTGACCGCAAGGGTCACGAGTTACCGGATCATACCGGGGCGGGTGGGGCCCGACCGGAAGATCATACCCGGGGTCATGGAGCTAACGCTGGCTGAAGGACCAGAAATGCCCAAGCCTGAGAAACCGAGACCCAGTTATACCCCTCCCCGGCGCCCACCGTCACCCGGATATGAAGTCATGGGCCGGGTTTCGCGTATTGATCCGGTGACGCATGTCGCGGAGCTCGAAATCGACACACCGCTGGTATCTAACAATACCTACCGTATCATCAACGATGCGGGAGAAGTTATGGGAACCGCGCAGGATGTCAAAGCGACATCTGACGGTCACTTCAGTTTCACTTTCGATGGCCGTAAGCGTGTGCTCACCGCGGGCCGACGTGTGATATTGGCACGCCGTGACAGTGGATTCAGCGCTCTCGCTGATCGCCCGCGCGGCAGTAGTGAGCCGGCTCTGCGCTTCAAGCCGAAAGACGAAGTGGCAATGCTCTACATTCCCGAGGGAATATTTATTCTCGGCGGTCAGCAAAGTGATGCCCTACATTTTATTCCGGCTCAGCGCGAAGGCAAGGCAGGTAACCGCGTCGACGTGGCCGCCTTCTTTATCGACCAGCACGAAGTCACTTTAGGGCAATACATCCGCTATTTGACCGAAACCCGGCAGCGCATACCCGGCGAGTATGAAAATCGTGACGCTGACTTACCGGTCACGCATGTAACTTTTCAAGAGGCGGAGCGCTACTGCTCATGGACAGGCAAACGTCTACCCACGGAACTCGAATGGGAGAAAGCGGCGCGCGGCGTACAGATTGTGACGAGCGGTGATGAAACATACACCGATGAACGCAGTTATCCTGTTCCCGATGAGCATGCCGCCGAGCGCTGTGTCACCGCCGAAAATGCATCCGAACCCGCACCCGTAGGCAAGCTCAAAGACCGTAATGCGTTCGGCATCGTCGGCATGTGCGGCAATGCCGCAGAATGGACATCGAGTTGGCTGCTGCCATACCGTGGCAGTACGCTGCAAGATGAACGGTTCGGCAAACGGTACAAGGTCATTCGCGGGGGATCGTACGAGCATTCGCTTGAGCACAGCAAGAGTTATGTGCGGTTGGCCGGGGGGATTCCCAGCCTGTCACGCGATCGCCGGGCCGGCTTCAGATGCGCTCGGAGTGATTAATTGTTCACCAGCCGGCTAACAGCCGTGCCGCTTCAGATGCGCAAGATCGGAATAGTTAATTCAGCAATGTGTCTTTGATCAGCCGGCGCAGCTTTGTCTGCGTTGTTGCTGCGACTTTCGGGCCGAGGCTGGTGATACCCGGCGCGGTGCCGCGCCACAAATGGCGCAGTGCGCTCAAGAAAGAAGAGGGTGTGACCTTATCGACGGCAGAGAGGTACTCACGCCAGTCGCGCACTATGCCGTGGTAGAGCATCATGCGTGCATTGTAACTTGCGCGGCGGTATGCGCTTTCCATCGAGAGTTCGATGGATCCTTTTAGACCCGATTTGCTTTCTTCGAGATCACCTGCGTCGATGCCTGAAGCCAACGCGTTAATTTCGCCTAAGGCAGTTTCGACTGCGACGGGAAATTTGTCGGGAGAGGTGGCACAGAAAATACCCCATACACCTTCGTGTAGAAACTGCGAATGGAAAGTACTCACTGAATAGCAGAGACCTTTTTTCTCGCGCAATTCGACAAATAGGCGCGATGACATTGTGCCGCCCAGATAGTGCGTCAACACGGCGAGGTCAGCCGGTTGGTCGAGTTCGGTCTTTAAGCCCGGTAGTGATAACACAAAATTCATCTGCTCGAGTTTTTTTGCCTGATGGCGCACGTTGTTCTGTTTGACCGAGCGCGGTGTCTGGAATTCGCTATCGGCGGCGAGGCCGGCCTTGAACGAGGGTTCACCCTTCAGATGGTGATCGGCGCGGTCGAAGTTGCTGCTGATCGTGCGCATGAGTTCGCGTTTTTCGTTCGCCGAATTGTACAGCGCACCGGCGAGCGAGAGTACCGTGCCCTTCGGACCATAGTGCGAAGTGTAATATTCGTACAATCCATCGCGTGTTGCGCGCGAAATTCCTGATGCATGGCCGGCGACGGGGCGACCGAGAGAATTATCACCCAATTGGCTTACATAAAACAGGTCGAATAAAAAGTCATCAGGCTGATCTTCACCCATCTTGAGTTCTTCGATAATGACACGCTTTTCCGCATCGAACTCGGGTTTACTAAACAGCGAATCATAATACATGTCAGCGAGCACGTCCAACGCGACGGGCAGATGCCGGCCGCTGAGGCTCACATAATAGTCGGTGATTTCTTTGCTCGTCGACGCATTCATATGCCCGCCGAGGCGATCGACGGCGCGCGAAATTTCAGTATAATGCCGCTTCTTCGTTCCTTTGAAGAGCATGTGTTCGACAAAATGTGAGTAGCCCGACTCGGTGCGCTTTTCAAAGCGCGAACCGACGGGCAGCCAGAGACCTGCGGTGGCGCTGGTACGGTGTGGAATATTTTCGAGAAGGACAGTCAGCCCGTTATCGAGGGTATATTGCTCGACGGCAGGCTTGGGCTGCCCTTTAATCCACTGCATCGTCCGCGACTGTTATTCAGCGTCGCGGATCGACAGTGAAATCTTGCCCTGACGATCGATGGCGAGCACCTTAACTTTGACTTTCTGACCCTCTTTCAGCACGTCGGAAACATTCGCGATACGTTGGGCTGAAACCTTGCTGATGTGGCAGAGTCCGTCGCGGCCCGGCATAATCTCGATGAATGCGCCGAAATCCGTGATTTTGCGCACTGTACCTTCATAGATCTTGCCGATTTCCGCTTCTGCGAATTGGCCTTCGATCATCGCGCGGGCTTTGCGCGCTGATTCGGCGTCGTTAGAGGCGATCTGTACGAGGCCGTTGTCGTCGACATTGATTTCTACACCGGTTTTCTCAATGATCGAGCGGATGTTTTTGCCACCCGGCCCGATGAGTTCGCCGATACGGTCGCGTTCAATAGTCATCGTAGAAATGCGTGGCGCATTGTCTCTGAGTTGTGGGCGCGGCTTTTCGAGCGCTGTCGACATCACTTTGAGGATATGTTCGCGGCCGGCCTTTGCCTGGTGTATTGCCTGTTCCATAATCTCATAACTGATGCCCTGCACTTTGGTATCGAGCTGGAAGCCGGTAATGCCCTTCGTTGTACCAGCGATTTTAAAATCCATATCGCCGAAATGATCTTCGAGGCCGGCGATGTCGGACAAGACGGCAAATTTGTCGCCTTCAGTAATGAGACCCATAGCGACACCAGCCACGGGCGCTTTGATCGGCACACCACCATCCATCATCGCCAGCGCGCCGGAACAAACTGTCGCCATCGATGACGATCCGTTGGATTCTAAGATTTCTGAAACCAGACGCATCACATAAGGAAAACGCCCCGCGTCGGGCACGACTGCTGATAGAGAATTTTCTGCCAGCTTGCCGTGACCGATCTCACGACGGCCCGGTCCGCTGAAGCGCTTTACTTCGCCGACACTGAAGGGCGGGAAATTGTAATGCAGATAAAAGCGCGAAGAACTTTCGCCTTCGACGTCATCGGTTCCCTGCGCATTGGACTCCGTTCCCAGCGTCAATACGCCGAGGGATTGTGTTTCGCCGCGTGTGAACAGCGCTGAACCGTGTGCCCCGGGCAGCACGCCCACATCAATACTGATCGGGCGAATCTCGTCGAGTTTGCGGCCGTCGGCACGCACTCCGTCATGAAAGATCTGGTTGCGCACAACATCTACCTCGAGGTCAGCAATCAGCGATTTGACGAGCTTTTCTTGTTTTTCGGCAGCGTCTTTCTCAAGGTTGGCGAATTCGGGTTTGAAATGTTCGAGTACACTCTTTTTGGTTGCGTCGATCGCTGTCTGGCGTTCGAATTTTCCTTTGATTTCGTTCGCTTGCTTCATCGCCGTCAA
>JAEUSA010000036.1 GCA_016788945.1 Leptospiraceae bacterium | reverse complement strand
GTCACCAAATGTGCCCGAAGCGCCTGCCTGAGGAGCACAAAACAAGCGTCCCGCTTGTGCGACGAAGGCATCTGTGGCGCGTAGGGCCGAGCACCCGAGGAGCCACGGCACCGCAGGGAGCGCAGCAGGTAAATTTTGTTGTATGCCGTGCCCGATATCTTCAATGCCCCTCCGAACGGTCTCGAATTTTTTTTCCAGCTCGAATCATGTGATAAATCTCAAGCATTTTTGGAGAGGGCGTCTTATGATCGCCATCCACCGACATGCTGCCCTTTAGCCCTTTAAGAAAGTACATATCGATTTCGCCCTTCCGTTTTGCCTTCACTTTACCGCGATGTTCACAATCAAAGAAATACTTAATTTGCTCATATGTAGCCTTTGAGATATTGATTTGACCGGATTCACCTGATGATTCCATGCGGGAAGCAAGGTTAACGGTATCACCCCAAACATCGTATGCGAACTTTGATTCACCGACAACACCGGCAACCAATGTACCTGAATGGATACCGATTCTAAGCTCCCAATAGGGTAATCCTTGATCGGTCTTTATGCCACGCATGGCAGTCATGAAGTCCCTAATTTCTAAGGCCGCGAGGGAAATGTCTATTGCATGGGTCGGATTTGGATTTGGAATACCCGTCGCAGCCATGTAGGCATCACCAATCGTCTTGAGCTTTTCGAGATTATGATGGCGCGCAACTTGGTCAAAATAACTAAAACATCTATCTAATTCCAGTACAAGTTCTTGAGGTGACAAGTTTTCAGCTATTTGCGTAAAGCCTACGAAATCAGTAAATATGACAGAGCAGTGCTGATGGAAGCGAGGTGTGGAAACACCATGATTTTTGAGCTCACCAGCTACTTCTGCCGGGAGTATGTTTAACAAGAGTTTCTCGGATTTCTCTCGCTCTTGCAATATAGCTTGTTTGTTCAGGAAATCAGAATATTCAGACCTCTCAGAACGAATCTTAAGTAATAAAATAGCAAATGTTGCAGCGAAGTTCGATGCGCACATAAATAATATGTCAAAGAGCAGATAGTTTATGTGTTTGAATTTTGGATCTAAGTCAAAATGTACCGGGATTGAATGCACGCCAAAGCTATAAAGGCCGAGAAGCGGGTAGCAGATTAGAAAGGTACACAAAGTAGAAACTGCCAGTTTCTTCTGCCCAAGCAGGGCTGTGTTTACGGTGATAAGAAGTATCGTAACGATGGGTGAGAAACTTTGAATTACTACCGGAACAAATAGGGTTGCAACGTAATCGGTTATGATAAGCGGGAAATATAGTAGCGAACTAGTGATCTTGAAGCGAACCATTACCACTAAGGCGATCGTGTTGAGAACAATATGAAAACTGAAGAATATGTTGTACGCAACGGAATGAAAAATAAACAAATAAGGAAAAAGGAATAGGCAAGGCAGCAGATAGCTATATCTAAGCATGAATGCGATCATAAGGCTGCCTTGAAGCTTTTGTAAGCGTGCAGAAGCAAGTTCGGTGGGCAGGGTTAGTGGAAATTCGGCTAACAAATCTGAGAATTTTTTTATCATTGGTTAAAGTCTATTAGAAATCTTCCATGCGTACTGTCTGAAAGGTCAAGCTCAATCGGGCATGGCATACAACGTGGAATTTACCTGACGTTTGGTGACGCCTGTGTCATTATTTCAATTTGTAAAGCCAATTTGCGTCACCAAATGTGCCCGAAGCGCCTGCCCGAGCCCGGCAAAAACCAAGCTCCCGCTTGGCCGGGCGCAGGGCATCTTTGGCGCGTAGGGCCGAGCACGCGAGGAGCTACGGCACCGCAGCGAGCGCAGCAGGTAAATTTTGTTGTCTGACGTGATTTGCCCGCCTTTCGGTAGGGGCGATCTTCGCCAAGGATGGCGAAGATCGGAGTATAATTTGGCAGAATTGTAATTAGAAAGGGATATCATCATCTGACATTGGGCCCTTGACCATCTTCTTATCTAACCATGATTTTAGGATGAACATATTCATTACTGCGCTCAGATTTACTGCAAATTCAGCTAGATTTTTAGGTATTGCA
>JAEUSA010000252.1 GCA_016788945.1 Leptospiraceae bacterium | reverse complement strand
ATTCCATGGAATGAGTTGCATCGGTGCGGAGCTTATAACTGCGTTGTTGTAACCCGTCTGGGTTGCTACATCGGCCTTGACTGCAGAGGTAAGACCATGTTCATAACGAAACGCCGTGACCAAACTATATTTCGAAAAAATCGGAAAAGAAGCTCCGAGGGTCAAGTAGAACCCAAGAAAGCCGGTAAGGTCTGCTCTTGCGTCGCTTAACGTTGTTCGGCGAGTCCCGGAATCTATTGTAATCGGCACAGTACCGAGGCATATTGTCTGTAGGAGTCCCCCCTCCAAAAAAAGCCAATCCTGACGTACGCGATAGCCAAAGCGCATATCGACGTACTTTACCGGCCATTGCGCTACGCCATAAATGCCATCAACCGCCAAACCCGTGGCTGTCATATTGCGTTCACTAAAACCGGCAGAGATCGTTATTGCCGATGCCCGGTCAATGTTCCGCATAATGCCGACCTGCCCGTGGAGTGAATAATCATAATCCCCGCGCGCTCCTAATGGGAACTTGCTAAACCAAGCTGAACTGCTCATTAGCCCCCCCCCTAATAACAATTCCAATTCCCAGCGCGGCAACCGTTCATACGTCCCGAGAACGGTTGAATTTGCCCCTCTATCGGGCGTAGGATCATTTTCGACGATGGTCGGGCTTTTCCATATTTCGCGGCCTTCATCATCGTAAATAGCGAGGATATTTTCCTTAACTAGCGAAACCTGCTCGCCCGATGCCAGCCTGACGACGACGCGCTGATCTTCAATGGAGAGCACCTTGCCCTGGACTTTTTCACCGGTGGTGATAACCGTCTCAGCAGATATTGCGGCGCAGGCAAACAGGGAAAAAAACAGCCGGCGCATTGCTGCCCGATTCCGTTTCAGGACACGGCGTCAATGGATATGCATTGCAGCGGTGCAGTAATGTTTCGTCATGGGGTGGCGACCGTCGGCAAAACGCGCACACGCCATTTTCGAAAAATAGTGTAATTTTCTTTGCACGCCGTCGTCATATACTGTATTATACAAGTAGGGCCAATGCGCATGGAAACTATACACAACTTGTTTCGCCTGCTACCGCTCTTGGCGGTTTTCCCCGTTGCATTGGCCGCCGCCCCGGTGTGCGATTCGTGCCCCGAGTTTAAGCCGCAAAAAGCCCAAACTGATGCACACGCCTGCTGCGATAAAAAAGCGCAGATTAAGAAATCCCATCTGCCGGGCGATTGCAATTCGTGCATCAAGACTGAAGCACAGGTGCCGGTCAAAGGCGAAACAAAGGCGGATGTCTCCTTTATTGCGATTCGGCTTCCCGATGCCAGTTTTGCCTTGTTTGAACGCAGCTATTTTTCATTTACTACAAAATTTTTACACCATTCGCCTGCCCCGCCGGGGGCAGCTTTCTTAGTCCAACACAAACTCCTCGTATAGATTCAGCCGCAGCGGCTCTTGAAGGCGTGTGGTAACCCACGCCCCTGCCGCCGGGTAACCTCATCAAGAATCTCTGGAGGACTTATGTCTTATAAAATTATTCTATTGGCGTTTTTCACCGTGCCCCTCATGGCCGAATCGAGCGACTATTATATTGGGCTCGCCTTCGAGCACAACGCCCGGCTTAGCGCAGAACGTCAGCTGACCGCCGCGGCCGACAGCGACTATCGCCGTGAGAGTACCTTCAACGAAAATCCGGAACTCATGGTCGGTGTGATGAACGTACCGGTAAATACTTTCCCGGCAATCAACCGCGACAGCATGTCGAATCTGAGTGTCGGTATTTCACAGCGCATCGCATTACCATGGGAAAGTCATTACCGCAAAACCGCTGCGGCGCAGCGCGCGGCAACATCGGGCATCAATCTTGAGCTCAGCAAAGCAAACTTGCGCTACGAAGTTCTCGAAAAGCTCAATGCACTGAAATTCTATGAAGAAAGGGGAAAAAATCTCAGCGATGCGAAAAAGCTCGTAACAGCGACGATGCGCGTTCTCGCCGTACCGCGCAAAGAAGCGCGTAATGTCGCGGGACAAATTCTCGAAGCGCGCGCGGCACTCGCGACCGTCGAGAATGAGATTTTGAACAATGGCTATGAGATGGAAAAAATCTGGCTCGATCTCGAAGCCTTGTGCGGCAGAACGCTGACCCGGTCGAGCGAAGGCTTGTTCGCCGACTGGCAAAATTTACCGGCAACGGTTACGCCCGAAAAAGAAGCGATACGTACGGCATTGCTCTACCGTAAGGCAGAAAGCGAAGTGCGCGCGCAACAGGCGATGCTGTCGCTTTCGCGCGCTGCCCTCTTTCCCGAAGTCAGGGTTTCGGCGGCTTACATGTTTCGCCAGACGGTTCCGGGCATGAGTCAGGGTGAAGACATGGTCTCCCTGTCGGCCTCGACACCGCTGCCGCTGTTGTATCCGCTGAAAAACAAGCACGAAATCGAAGCACAGGATAACAGGTTGAGAGCAGCAGAGCAAATGCTCATCGATACGGAACGGCAGCTAACAGCGCAGGTTGCCGCCGAACAGGCCAGGCTCAAATCGCTGACCGCCTCAATTCACAACTATGCGCACGCCATTCTGCCGGCGCACATTTCGGCGCATCGTTCGCATCTTGCCAACATCAATCTGATGGGCGGCAGCGCAGCAGAAGCTTTAATCGCGTACCGCATGTACCTGACGGCAGGCGAAGAAAGGCTTAAACAGATACGCGAGGCTCATAGCGCGCTATACCGCATTCAATACCTGTTAGCTAAAGGAGACGAAAAATGAAAGCTCTAATCAAATTTTCACCGCAGCGAACAAGGCGACCGATCATCGTAGTGATGGTAATCTTCTTGCTGGCGGTTGTTGCCGATTGTACAAAAAAACCAGCCGAAGTCTGGTATTGTCCGATGCATACCCACTACCGGTCAGATCATCCGGGAAATTGCCCCATATGTGGTATGGCCCTGGTCAAAGAAGAAAATCCGCAGCCCCAAAAAGCCGAAGCGCGGTCGGGGGCAGAAGCGAAAGCTGCAGTGGAATCAAAACCACCCGAAGCGCATGCAATCACCATTGCTCCCGAAAAGCAGCAATTACTCGGGCTCACGACTTCACGCCCGCAGGAGCGCAAGCTGACGCTCAAGCTGAAGCTCGCAGGTCAGGTGGCGTACGAACCCGACATTTATGCCGCGATCATCGAATACCGTCAGCTCGCGGCTGCGGCGCACAGTCTCGATGGTTCAGTGGGTGGCGGTGCCGGCCTGACGCAGAGCGCTCTGCTGCGCCTGAGGCAGCTTGGTCTCGGCAGCGATGAAATTGGTCAGTATGCACGTTCTGAAGCAGCCGCTTCGCGGCTTGTCACGGGTTATGGCGCGGGCAAAGCGCTCATCACACTGAGGCTTTCTGAGGCGGATCTCTCTTTTATGCGCAAGGGCCTGCCCGTCACGATCACGGCTTCGGCTTTTCCAGGAAAAACATGGAAAGGGCAGGTTACGG
>JAEUSA010000434.1 GCA_016788945.1 Leptospiraceae bacterium | reverse complement strand
GGTGGCAGAAGTTCTGCTTCCGCAGCGACCGGTGCCGCTATGCCGCCGGAATCGCGCAGCACATAAGCCGAGTAAAGCAGCTGCGGTGCGAACTGGTACGATACCCAGCCGAAACCACCGGTGCCGACGTGCGTACCGCCCGAATCCATAATTTTGAACGCACCGCGGTGGCCGAGCGGAGAGACCTTGCGGTCGTCGTAACCGACGAGAACCATTGCATGGCCCATATAGCGTTTCTGCGTGAAATGATCGAACACCTCGTTGTTGCGGCAACAGTTGCGGCGGTCATTGCCGGTATAAACTCCGATCGCCAGCGGATTTCCGCGTGCAATCTCTGCTTTAATCGCTTCGATGTCGTGCACCGGAACCTGTTCATAACTTTTTGCCCGGTATTCGAGGGCCGCCTGCCGCTGCTGCGCATTCGGTTGCGTGCGGTAATCATTCGCGTCATAGGGCATTATGCTGAGAGGTACCGCACCTTTCTCAATCAGCAGTTCGAGTGCATGTGGTATGTGTGCGCCACGGTCGCGGCCTTTGTTGATCTGGTTATATGTCCACGCTGGCGAAAAGATGTGTTCGGGCGTGTTGACATTCCAGTTGCGTTTGCGTTTTTCATGGTAGGTCTTCAACGCATAGGTCGTGGAAAATCCGACACAACTGCCTTGCTTGCCCTGATTGCCCGGTGTCGGAAAATTCGGTGACAGGTCGACTGCGGCGGGCAGGCCGCGATGGCGCAAGAAGGCGGTGTCTGACACGGGAATTTTTTCCATCACCTCGAGCGGTTCGGGTATATAACCTTCACCGACGTCTTCGGCGAATAGCTGGGGCAGAAGTGAGAGGCTCAAAAATACCGGGGTAAACAATGCAATGCGCATACGGGTAATACGCAAAGCTTCACTGATCGGCGCAAGCACTAAAAGCGGTAAGAAAATCCGAAATGGCCGACCATGCCCTGTGCCTGGCGTTCGAACGGTAGCGCCGCACTCTTGGAATCGCCATAAGTAGAGTAGCCCCAAAAGAAAATGCCTGCCCCCGACACCCCCGTGAGCACGGGCACGGTTAATCCTGCAATCGGAAACGCACAGCCTTCGCGGCATTCACGGTTACCGATCAATATCGTGGCCACGACCGCGCTGGCGGTAAAAAGCGCCGCACCCGTCACCATGGCGGGTTTTCCCGGATGGTCGGTTTCGACAATGCGCGCGCGTTCAATGCGTTGTTCGCCGTCGTCAGTAATGATGATCTGGTATTCTGCCGGTGAGCGCCGCAATTCACCGGAAATTTGCTGCCGGTCGGTGGTTGTAACGGTCGCCGCCGTCGAACAGCGCAAAAGCATATTCAACATGATGAGAGCGATGAGCTTCGCGCGCACTGGATGCAGTAAACCGCTTTACCGTTGGGACAAGCAGTAAATACGCTACGCGTCGTACGCGGTCATCGTCGAGTACCTTTTTTCTGGTTAGCGCCCCCATTACCATTTACATACCGAACCGTCTTAGAATTATGTCTCATCTTGTTGCAGGGGAAACTCAATTTTGATGCGGCGCCCAATGACGGCGAAAGCAGTAACCGCCAAAACCGCATAAAGCATCTGTTTTCTGGCAGCGATAGCGCAGAACCGCTGGAAATCTCCGTTATTTTGCCTCAAAATGCGGCCGCACCCGGTTCCGCTTGTGCCATGAGCAACCTCTACGCACGCCTATGGTCGCTGATGGAGCGTTATTACCGCGAGCCGCTTGCGGTGTTCTCGTCTTCCCGCACGATGTTGCTGCCGCACCAGGTCGAAGCGGCGCTCAAAGTTGTGTCAGCCTCGCGTCCGCGGTTTTTGATCGCCGACGAGGTGGGGTTGGGCAAAACGATTGAAGCGGGCCTTATTCTCAAAGAACTCAAGCTCAAACACGGATATAAGAAGATACTCATCGTCGTCCCCTCGCCGCTCATGGCGCAGTGGCAGCAAGAATTGCGCACGAAGTTTGCCGAAGACTTCAGCATTCTTACCGGCGATGCGTTGCGGAAAAAATCGCCGTTTGCCTCGGGATCACAGTTTCTTGTGTCGGTCGATCTCGCGAAAGACGAGCGTTATCGCGAGCTTTTTCTCGAGCAGCAGTTCGATCTGGTCGTGTTCGACGAGGCACACCGGTTGCGCCGCGACGCCAGCACGGTGACGCAGGCGTGGCAGTTTGCTCACGCGATGAGTGAGCAGGTAGAGGGTTTACTTTTGCTTTCGGCGACGCCGTTTCGTGGAAAACTCGAAGAGATATTTTTTCTGATTCAGCTGCTCGACCCCGATATTCTCGGACCGCTCGCGACGTTCCAGACACAATTTGCTGAAGACGCGAGCCTGCTGCGCGACCGTCTTTCACCGGTTGTCATCCGCCGACGCAAAATTGACGTCGGGGGGTTTACCAAACGCTTTGCCAAAACCGTGAAAATTGATCTGGCACGCGATGAACGCGAATTCTATGACCGCACTACCGAATATGTGAAAACGGAATTCAACCGTGCCCTCTCGCGCGGGGAAAACCTGAAGAGCTTCATTATGATCGTGTTCCAGAAGCTGCTCGATTCATCACCGTATGCATTGCTCAAGGCGCTCGACGGGCGGCGGGCCCGTCTCGAAGGACTTTATTTCAGGGTCATGCATGAAATTTCTGAAAGCGAAGACGTCGCCGAAGCCATCAGGGACTATCAGGAGAATGAAGACGAAGAGGGTTTTGAAGGCCCGCAAATACCCAACCCGCAGGAAATTCGCAGCGAGATACAGCATCTCACGCACCTATCGAAACTCGGCCGCAAAATTGCCTCTGATAGCAAGCTCAAACACCTTATCAAAACGCTGAAAACAATGCGTGGTCACGGCCACGAAAAATTTGTCATTTTTACCCAGTTCAAATCGACGCTCGAATATCTCAGCGAAAATCTCGCCGGCTATAAGGTCGTCGGCTTCCATGGCGGATTAAATTTTGAGCAAAAAGAAGAAGCGATCAGGAAATTCTTTTCCGAAGCAGATATTCTGATCTGTACCGAAGCGGGTGGCGAAGGCCGTAACCTACAGGTGGCGGCGTGCCTGATTAACTATGATTTGCCGTGGAGCCCGCTGAAGCTCGAGCAACGCATCGGCCGCATACACCGTTTCGGACAGACGCGCGACGTACACATCGTCAATTTCGCCTGCCGCGACACCGTCGCAGAGCGCGTCGTTGAGGTATTAGAAGAAAAAATCCGTCTGTTTGAAAATGCCCTCGGCCCTTCGGATACGCTTTTGGGGGTGTTCGAAAGCGAATATAAATTCGCGCGCAGCTTGATGGCATTTTTGGGTGCGAAAAAGACCCGCCGCGAGCACAACGAAGAACTCGAACGCAGCCTGTTTATGGCAAAAGAAAATCTGCGCAACGTCGACCGGTTGATTTCGACCGAACACATGAATTTCGATCTGGCTGCGTTCAGGCATGCGCATGGCGGCAGCGAAGGTCGCGAAAACGGCGCGGAGCTCATGGCGTTGATGAGCGATTATGCACGCAAAGTGGGGTTGGCCTTTAGTGAAAAAGCGGGAGCTGCCGAATTCGAGGCACGCCGCGGGACTTTTGATCACGAAGTTGCGACGCGCCGGGTCGATCTCGAGTTCTTTGCATTCGGCCATGCGCTGATCGATCAGGCTGCGCGCGCGATTATCACCGAGGCGGAAAAAATTCCAGTAGTGCGCAGCGCAGCGCGCATCGACGGCATGGTGTTTTTTCTGTCGATGAACCTCAAACTCGATAAGAGTTACCGACGCATGTACCGCGTCTTCGTTCCACGTAGCGAAGCGCAGGGTGACATCGACGATGAGTCGCTGCACAATGTAATCGCCGCGTCGCAGTTCACCGGAGCCGAAGTCGATGCCGAGTTTCTGCGCATGGTTTCTGTAAAGGCGATCGAGCGTGCGCAGCAAAGCATTCAAGAAGATATACGGACGATTATGGCCAAGGTGAGACCGTATGAAAGTTACTGGCACAACCGCATCGTCGATTCAGCCGCAGCGCGGAAAAATCAGATAGAAGAACGGCTCGAAATCCAGCGCGGCAAACTTAAGTGGTATGGTGACAAGTTTGCGGGCAGCGTCACGAAGATTGCGGGCGAAAAGCGCCGCAGCGAGCAGCAGGCGTACGAACGGCTGATGAAAAGTGATTCGCGCCTGAAGCCGCTGATTGAAATTCATGTAAAAAAGGTTTGCATACTGTCCACGGCGCATTAAGCGCTGTGCGTGGGCTTCATCGATGATCTGAAAACTTCGGTTGCGGCGGCCGGCCGTGTTGCGCAGACTTCAGTCGTGCTCGCGCGGCATGCGCAGTTTTTTACCCGTCTCATCGCCGACCCGGGCTCAGCCGAAAACGCGCGTGAGTTGAGGCAGATATTCGAACAACTGGGTGCGACTTATATCAAACTCGGGCAGTTCATCGCCTCGGCACCGGGTATTTTCCCCGATGCGTACGTAACAGAAATGCAGGCATTGCTCGACAGTACCACACCCGTCGATTTTGCCGACCTTGAGAAAATTCTGCAGAAAGATCTCGGCGAGAATTACCGTGCCGAATTTCGTTCGATCGAAGAGCTACCGCTTGCGTCGGCGTCGA
>JAEUSA010000408.1 GCA_016788945.1 Leptospiraceae bacterium | reverse complement strand
TGGGGAAAACCTGTGCGGTATCGATTCATTCGCGGGGCCGAGCGAGGTGGTAATCATTGCCGACGACACCGCGCATCCGCGCTATGTCGCACACGATCTCATGGCTCAGGCCGAACACGACGAAAACGCACAAGCAATTCTGCTCACAACCTCGGCTGCATTAGCTGAACAAGTCGGCAGCGAAATCGTCGCCTCGCTGAGCAAGCGCCCAGACGACGAAAAACGCAAAACAATTACACTCGAATCGATCAGGCGCAATGGCCGTGTCCTGCTCGTCGAATCGCTCGACGAAGCGATGGAGATCTCCAATCGCTATGCGCCCGAGCACCTCGAAATTCAGACGGCGCGCAATGACGATCTATTGGCCAAGGTAAAAGCGGCAGGCAGCGTATTTGTCGGCGACCATGCTCCGGTCGCCGCAGGCGATTATTATTCGGGCACGAATCATATTCTGCCCACAGCCGGCGGCGCACGGTTTACCTCAGGCGTGAGTGTCTATACGTTTTACCGTCGCATCACTTGGCAAAAGCTCACCGCAGCAGGATTATCGCAGGGCAAAGACGCGATCGCCGAAATGTCGCGCGCCGAAGGACTCTTTGCCGAACATGGTTATTCGGTATTAACGCGCTTCGAATAAGACCGCGGTTGGCCTTGCCGAAACCTTGAACCGTAATCTCAGTAATTAATATCCAGTAAGCCGAGAATCAGCGCCATACGCACGTATAGCCCGTTATTTGCCTGTTCGAAATAGACTGCTGAGGGGTGCGCGTCCAAATCGGTAGAAACCTCTGTCAGGCGCGGCAGCGGATGCATTACAATCAGGTCTTTGCGGCACTGCCCGACAAGCTCCGCATCAACGACATATGCATCTTTGAATTTTTCGTATTCGCGATGATCGATGAAACGCTCTTCTTGAATGCGCGTGACGTAACCGACGTGCGCTTCGCGGAGGGCAGAAATATCTTCTGTCTCGCTATAAGACACCCCCGCACGCTTCAGCAGATCATGATACTTTTCTGGTAGCGACAGCTCGCGCGGTGAGATAAAAACAAGGTTTACCTTGAAATGTGACAGCAATTGCACCAGCGAATGAATCGTGCGACCGTACTTGATATCGCCAATGAATGCCACCGTCATCTGCGGCCGTTCGAGGTAACCCCGGCGGTGAATCGTATACAAATCTAAAAGTCCCTGCGTCGGGTGCTCCCCCGCCCCATCACCGGCGTTGATCACCGGAATTCGGATGCTGCGTGCTGCGAGCGACGATGCCCCCTCGACCGAATGGCGAATTGCGCAGATATCGCTATAAGACTCAACCATTTTGAGTGTGTCGAATAAAGTTTCGCCTTTGGCGAGCGACGAGAATTGCATGCCGACGGCAGATATCACCCTGCCCCCCAGCCTGTGCATCGCGGCCTCGAAAGACAACCGCGTGCGCGTCGATGGCTCAAAGAACAGCGTCGCCAGCACGTAATCGTCCAAGAGTTTCAGATTGCGGCTATTTTTGAGCGCCGTTTCAAGTTTACCCGAAAGGTTGAGGATTTCTTCGAGGTCGCGCGCGCTGAACTGCCCGGCCGAAAGAATCGATTGCCGGCGCCAGCTCATGCCGTAGCCACCCCGCCCGCACTGCGTACGGCCTCATTCAGCCTCGGTATCTTTTCATTATGCGGAAAATGTTTCATCAGGGTCTGTAACATTTGCTCTGCCTCGTCTTTGCGATGGCGTATCAGCAACAGGTCGATCAGATTCACGAGGTTCTTCTCATGCGCCGACACGCGCGCATAGAGCCGCTGTGCAAAATCGAGACCGCGTGCATAATCTCCTGCCATTTTGCAGCCGAACCCTGCCAAATAAAGAAATTCGGATTCCATGGGGAAAGCTTCGACAAACCGCTCGGCCCATTCTGCTCCTTTGGCGTATTGTTTGATCTGGTATAACCAGCGGATTGCCTGGTGCATCTGCGTGACGTTCGCGCTGTGCTCAGAGAGCATCGCATCGATTTCCGAAAGTGTCAGCGGGCTCGAGCGCTTTTTGAGATCTGTTTTGAAATTTTCAATCGCCTGCGATTCTGCAAGTCTGATGGGCTGCTGGCGTTCGGCGGGTGCTGAGTATTCGATGCGGATAAATGACAGGTCGTCGCTGAGGTCTCCGGCCTGCTTCAGGCAATCGACGAGTGCATCGAGTTTGCCCTCGGATTTTTCCACATGGCGCAAGAACAGCGTCTCATCTTCGTTAATAATCCGCTGCCCCTCATGGTCTGTGCCGAGAATCAGGTCGTCGCGACCGTCCGATCCCATGATAACCACGTCACCATCTTCAAGATAAAAAACTTTGACCTGAACGTTGTCATTGACTCCCATGGTGCCGAGCTTGCGCAAAGCAAACTCTTCGTCGGTGAAAGACGCCCTGCCCTTGCGGTAGAGCACCGTCCAGGGATGCTCGGCGTTGATGTAGTACATGACACCCGCCTCGTCGTCGATTGCCGCAAGAACGACCGAAACCAGCATCGAACCGTCAAAACTTTCAAATACACGGTTCAGCTCGAAAAAAGCGCTTTTCAACCAAGTCTCCGGCGCCATGTCGCGCGCAACCGCGGCGCTGCGCGTGCGCTCGATGATGCTGGCAAAAACCGAACCGATGACCAGCGCGCCACCTGCCCCCTGCATCGACTTACCCATGGCATCGGCATTCAGCGCTACGGTAAAACGGCGTGAACGCAGTTCAATCGTATGCGCCACGCACATATCGCCACCGATTTCGCGGTTCCAGCGGCGGAAGGAAAACTCTTTCTTCTCTTTGACGAAAAAATCAACCTTGGTGCGCTCGCTGACAACCTTGTTGGCCGACAACGGCTCAATCAGCAGCGAAGTAAGAAAGTAATCACCGTCTTGCTGCGACTTGAGTTCCTGAACCCGCTGCAAAGATTCTTTGAGCTCCCGCGTGCGTTCGTCGACCTTCTGTTCGAGCGTCCGGTTGAGTTCTTCGACCTGATTGTGCACGCGCACGAACTGGTTGGCCAGAATAAACGCCAGCGATATCAGGAACATGAAAGTTACATAACTGCTGATGCGGGGAATGTTGAGAATACCGTAATAGACCAGGTTGTCGACGATGAGCGTTGCGACGAGAAACAGAAAGCCACTGAGAATGATGCGGGCGTCTTTATCACGCTTGAAAATGCGGTAGACGACTATCGACAGGCAGACGACAAGCATCACAGGCATCGTACCTTGCAGGTGAATCTTCTCGTTGAATTTTGTCCATACCGGTACCTCAGAGGTAAAGAATACGAAGGTGAGCACAAAGGCATTCAGAGCAAAAAGCACAAACATGCCATAATGTACGTAACGGAATACCTTGTTATCTTGCACGCGGAAAAATTCGCGGATATAGAAATAAAACGCGGGAAACAGAGTCAGCAACGCGACGTATTCAAGTCTTTTGAGCAGCATAAAATCCGTCGACACATAATATTTGACCTGCGTCTGCAGAAACTGATAGAACACGAGCATTACGATAAAAATGAAGAACAGAAAATATGCCTTTTCCTGTGGCCTGCGTATGTAGAGAAAGAGAAAGTATGCGCCGAACGTCAGGTATGATGCTAAAAACACCAGCACGGTGACGTCGGAGACGATCATCTCGCGGTTCATGAGCGCGCTGTCGCCGATTTCCACGCGATCGCGGATAATACCGAATTCATTACCAAAATAGCTGTCGACTTTGATGAGCAGGATATTTTTTTCGAGCGGTTTGATGAGCGTCGCGGGAATGTCATAGATACGCACTTTATCCCACGCGTGGTCACCCGGCACACCGGCATCACCGCTTTTGCCGATAGAAACCCCGTTCAGGAATACTTCATCGGTATCGTTAATTTTGCCGAGCCGCAATGCCAGGGTTGCACGCGGGTTCGACGGCGCGATGAATGCCTTATAAAGCCAGAATGTGGCGTTTTTTTTCTGTTCGCCAAATTGCTTGATGAGGTTGTCCGGCACCTTGACAGGCACAAAACCTTCGGGCGCCGCTTCACGACGCTTATCGCCGCGCAATTGTTTTGAAGATAACCGCAGAGGGTCGACTACCTTATCGGTTGCAAACCAGGAATGTTTTTCGCCGGCCGCCGCGGTTAGCGGCACGGCCTGCAGCGTGTTGCCGGTATCAATCACCTGAACCGGAAATTCCTCAGGGGCGGGTGCGTTGGCCGAGAGGGCCGAGACAAACGCAGCCGCGAGGAAGATCCGTAATTGCATGTAACTCACTGCCAAGCACGCCTGCAACGTCAAGCCCATGTATGGCTTTGCAACCTGTCGCACCCGCCGGAAAAGGCGGTATGAAAATCAGGGTCTTGTTCCTTGCCGCAGCCATGATCGCCGCGTGCAAAAAAAATCCGCATATTTCGAAGAGTGAAATCGAACAGCTCACCGGCAACAAAGTCGAACAGATCTTAATTCAGAAAAAATACCAGCTCGATTCATCACCTTCGTTCGAAGATATTGTGTTGTTCGAAAGCGGAAAAACCACGCGCCTTGCCGTGTTTACTCCCTCAGACAAAGGTTACGGACTGCTGAGGCAGCACGACTTCATGCAACAACTGTCAGAAGCCAAACTGTTTTTCGTCGCCATCGGCGGCCGCAAATCACAGATATTAATCACGCATGGACAAGGTGAAAAAACTCTGCAGCTGTTCGACGCGCGCAATTTCACGCAGGAATTTTCCCCAAAGAATCTCGCGACCGCGAGCGTCAAGGTGGTCAAGGTCGAAGATAAACCTCACGATGAACTATTGAATTTTGGCAAAGATAATTTCCGTTTCAATGGCGTGCGCTGGGTTCCCTACGCACCCGATGAAATTTTCCCCTATGTCGATTCATTCGAGGCGCAGGGCGACCAGAGTATTATTGAGATCACCAACCGCGGCCAATTTGGCACACGCGTTCTGGTCACCATTGCCTTTCCCGAGCTTACCGCCGCCGACCTGCCCGCAAAACTGCGGCTGACAAAAGACATTTCGACGGTAACGCTCTATAAACCGGGCGCTTCGGTGCATAAAAACGGTGGCGGCAACGTCAGCCTGCAACATCCTATTATCGAAATCCGCAAAGATTCGTGGGGCAAAAACGGCCGTATCAAACTGCCGCTGTTTATGAAAGACGTCAAAAGGTTCACCGTGCGTGCGGTCTATTCACAACGCGGTCAGAACCTGACCTGGCCGGCCGCGGCGGGTGTGGGGATCACCAAAGACGGGCAGAACTATTTCGCGGTCGAACGCGTACAATAGCCTAAGTTGGCACACCGCCGATAATTTGTGCTGCATGCGCGCTCGCGGCACGCCGAAAATAGATTATGCTGCGCCTGATGATTCTGCTTGCGGCTGCGGGATTAACTATTGCCTGCGGTAATGGCCGCGGAAAATTTGCCTTTACCGTAGCTGACCACACGGGTCTGCCAGCCCTCGAGCAGCGTTTCTTTCAGCCACAGCGTTTTGTCCGCTACGGTATGCGCCCTATTTTTGAGCGCGACGATGTCATCTGGTATGCCTACAGGCCGGTTTCGCCCAAGCCCGGAAAATACTATGGCATCTCGCTGCAGAAAAAGTCACTCGGCTATCAGGAAATCGACCTGCGCAACCGTACGATTGCCGATGGCCAGGGTATGCTGATCGATCACTACCGCTCGCTTGAAGAGGGTGAATACCGCATGAAAATTGCCTATGACAATCAGGTGATCGACCAGATCGACTTTATCATTGTTGCCGATTCGGCCTCTGAATCGATCGACTTCGAAACCGACGAACCCGAAGGCAACGAAGCCTGAGCCCCGGTCAGCTCAGGCCGCCAGAATTTATTTCTTCGCGAAAATATTACGCAGCATGATATCGAGCGTCGTCACGCGGTCACCCTCGACGGTCACTACCTGATCGTACTGTTTGATCAGCGCGCGGCCTGAACCGCGCAGAAACACGGTATAACGCCCCGGTGTGACGCCGGTAAAGGCAAAACTGCCATCCTTCATACTGATGGAGGTCGCTTTGAAATTTGCCGGCGGATTGATAAAGACAATAAAACCTTCCGCCGGTGTGTCGAAGTTTTCCAGATAAACTTTGCCGGCAATAACGCCCTTACCCGCGAGCCCGCAGGTAATCTGCTCAACCGTCGTGCCGCCGGGTTCGATACCTGTCTTGATCACCTGATCTGCGTAACCTTCGACTTTGAGCGTCACGTTGTGCACGCCGCTCGGCACTTTGGTGAGCGTAATTTGTGCGACTTTACCGAACGCCCCCATGTCGATATATTGCAACTTCGCCGGGTGTTCGTTCTGATCAACGTAAACGGTCACAGCGCCGACCTGCCCTTTTTGGTAGGTTGTCTTGATAATCAATGTGCCGGTCTTATGATTTTGCGGGTTTTGCGGTTCTGCCTGAGTGATCGGCGGCGCCACCTCGGGCTGCGGTACCGTCGTGGGCACGGGGGGCAATACCGGGTCAGGCGCCGGTGTTACCTGTGCTGCGGCGACGAACATAAAACCGGAGGCATCACCGGAGATCTGCGGCACCTGCTTGTGGTTGGCCTTTGCCGCAAGTTTGGTAGTCTCATTGCGTGCCTTGAAAAATGCTTCATATGCGGAAATATTTTTATCGCCGTTGAGATCCGCATCGAGTATTGCTTTGCTGAAAAAATAGGTAAAAATGCCGTGCTCTATCGGCTTACCAATTTCAATTGCCGTTTCATTATCGTCTGCCGACGAGATTACCACTTTGTTCTGAAAGTGCACCTTTTCGAGGTCTTGCAGAACGGCGTAATCTTGACCCTCAGGTATCGGTACATTGGCGGCACCACGCGTCGCCGCACCTTTTTTTGCTATGCCCCCAGAGAAACAGCAGTCGAGAATGATGACAGCTTTTTTTGTGCGCAACTTACCGAACCACTGCGAGAGTTCATCGTCAGAAACATGCGGGCGCTGGAACATAACGATAAAGTTGCGCATGCCGTTTTTGGCGCCCGGATCGCGCATGAACTGACCATGGCCGGCAAAAAAGAAGAATACCTGGTCGCCCTCTTTGACCTGCCCCGCCAGCCAATCGACAATGGAAGCGCGCAAGTTCTCGCGCGTGACCTGATTGCCCAGTAACACGCGCACATTAGCGGCGTCAAAATTTCCCGTTTTGACTATTGATTGCTTCATCGCCTCTGCGTCTTTCTCGCAGAGGTTGAGCGGGCTGATCTCAGAACCTTTGTAGTTGGTGCCGACAATGAGCGCGAATTTGCGCGACGCAAAAAGGCTATCCGCACCAAACAAAGCAACGCAAAAAAGAAGTACAGAACTTAACCGGAGCATATATCTAATACGCACGGCGAGCGTAGGGCGGCCAGCAGTTTATTTCAGTAATTCTTCGAGACGCTGCGCATTTTTCTTAATATCCTCGTTTTCGGGCTCGTAGCTGATCGCCTTATCGATGGCAAAACGCGCGAGGGCGAATTTGCCGAGGTTCAGGCAGGCAATCGCGAGGTTATTAAAAGCCAGCGCATAGTTCGCACGCAGATTAAGGGCCTCGCGCGCATATTCTTCTGCGAGGTCGAACTGCTCTTTGAGGATCGCAATCGAACTGAGATAAAAGAACACTTCGGCATTCTGCCGGTTGAGCTCTGCGTAGATGCGGAAATAGCGTTCGGCGGTATCGATGCGGCCGAGGTCAAAATTGAGCGCGCCGGCAGTTTTGAGCGAAAGCAGGTTCTTGCCATACATCACAATGGCTTCGTCGAGCAGCCGTGCGCCATTCTGCCGGTCGCCCTGCTCTATCAGCTGGTACGCGCGAGCAGCGGCCTGCAAAAAGCGCGAATACTCACGGTTCACCTCGACCATGAGTATCGAGATATCGTCATTGGGTTTTACTCCGTCGGCAAACCGAAAAACTTCGCCGATGATATGTTCGACTGCTGATTCAGCCGGCAATTTACCCGATTCGGCGAGCAGCGCGTCGAAACGTGTGTTGCCGAATTCTTCGCCGTCGACGTTGCGTATCTCTATCAGACCATCGGTATAGAGGAACAAGCGGTCACCAGCAAACAGTCTGCCTTCTTTTTCATCGTAGCTGTCGCTCGCTTCTGACATTGCGCCGACAAAAAGGCCGCCAGTATCGAGCGACTCAATGCTGCCATCGGCCGCGCGCAGAATTTTACCATGCTGGTGTGACGCATTGCCGAAGTAGAAGTGGTGTGTTTCGTCGATCGTGAGATAGAACGCCGTCAGGTAATCTTGTGTGGTAACAATTTGTAAGAGCTGCTCATTGACTTCGCGGAATGTCTGCGCCGGCGAAGCGGTATTCTGCGCAGCGCGGGCAAACGCCACCTTGGCCATTGTGGTGATCAGCGCCGCGGGTACGCCATGCCCCGAGACATCGGCCATCAGCACGCCGAGCCTGTTGCCATGCGCAGGAAAAACATCGTAGTAGTCGCCCGACACCTTCTCCATCGGTTTGTAATAGCCGTAAAACCTGAGCCCGTTCCACTCTTCGATGCGCGCCGGAATAATGCCCTTTTGAATCTCTGAAGCGAAGTCGAGTTCCATCTGGATCAGTTTGTCTTTTTCATTGAGTGCGTTGTTTGCTTCGGTCAGTTCGGCGGTGCGCTCATCGACCTTGCGCTCGAGGTTGTGCTGGTAATCGCGTATCGTCGTCGTGGCGGTATTGAGCCCCGTTGCCACATTAATGAACTCTTCGTCGAGCGCCTGTGGAAAAAGCATTGCATCGCCGCCTTCGCGGATACTCTTCGACGCCGCTTCGATTTCGCGCAGAGACTGCAGTACAATCGAGAACAGCATATACGCCATTGTCGCCGAGACAAGAATCGCAAACACCGAGAAGCGGATCATTACCGGAAACTCGACGTTGTAATAGACCATGTAGTTGGAAACAAACAGTGTCGCGACCATGATCAGAATAAAGAACAGAATCTTCGAGCGTACCGTCGAGAGCGCGATCTCGCTGAACTCCACCTTTTTTTCATGCATGATCTGCTTTACGCGTGTGCGCATCTCACCGGTGACCAGCTCGGTGATCACCGCGGTAAAACCGGCGTGCAGAAAGCCCGCCAGTACCGCAATGACCACCACCTGTATGAGGTTGATCAGCGGATACTTCTGAAATACGGTAAGAAAGGTAATGACGGCCCCGACAATCATCAGCACCATCGCGACAGACATAAACGCATTCTCGCGCGGCAGATAACAAAGTTTGCGGTGTATCGCCCGGTAGTCATCGGCGTTGAGGTTCTGATCAATATCGATCTTGAACCAGTTGCGCCCACGTATGATACCTCGGTTCAGAATGCGCATCGGCCGGGTGATGCCCGAAATACCGATCTTGTGCAACATACCGAACCAGATACCGTGGATTACTGTGGTGAGCAGTGCTGCCGCCGCGACGACGAGCATCAGCTCGTCGATCGCCGGCAATTTGATCGCATAACTGTAATAGAGTATAAAAACAAAGGTCAGAATACCGGCGTAGAGCGCACTCGACGCCGCTGCAGCGCCGAAGGATATGGTGTTGGTGACAAAATAGAAAA
>JAEUSA010000396.1 GCA_016788945.1 Leptospiraceae bacterium | reverse complement strand
TACGGCATGGGCAAGCCGACAGCGCCGGGGAAAACTATGACCAGTTGACCCCAACGGGGCACCAACAGGCAACGTTGATTGGCCGCTGGCTCAAAGAGAATGGTTATCAATTCGATCGCTATTTCCATGGCGGCCTTGTGCGGCAACGGCAGACACTCGAGGCAATTCGGGCTGAAATGTCTTCCGAAGCCGGGCTTTCCGCTATGGAAATCCACGACGGGCTCGCCGAATTTGATCTCAAAGTCTGGGCAGTCGTCGCATCACACCTGCGCCATGGCCATGCGGAGTTTGCCGCCCTGCTAAAGCAATGGAACAAAGCAAGGCATGAAAATGCCACCAACAAAGGCGATATCTTCAAACAGCTGACGGGCATCATTCTGCAATATTGGGTAGCGCAGGGGGAAAACTTCACCGAGGCCGAGAGTTTCCCCGCATTTCGGCGGCGTGTGCTGTCAGTTATGGAAATCCATAACAAGCAGACACCCTCTATAGCTATGGAAAACCACAGCTATCTCGCAGTCACCTCTGGCGGCCCAATCTCAGTTCTTACAGGCGAAGTGCTTGGCCTCGACCTGCCGCACACACTCGGCTTGATGCGCCGAATCTATAATACTTCGCTGCATCATTATACACTGCGGGGTGACAGGTGGGATCTCGTAGCGTTCAATGCAATGCCGCACTTGGCGTTAAGTGACCGAACGCTCGTCTGATTTTCTGGTGGTCGAAGTCGAAGCGGCTTAGCCTCTGCCGCCATGCCGACGAAAGCAGCAACGAAAGTTCTTATCACCGGCGCAACGGGATTCATCGGTGGTCACCTTGTCGATGCGAACTTGAAAGCAAAACGCAAAGTGCGCGCACTTGTTATGACAAATGACCCCGGCGAAGCAGCGCTCAGAAAAAAACGCGTCGAAATTGTTTATGGTGATCTGCGTGACGTCGAATCACTCGAGCGTGCCTGCCGTGGCATCGACATCGTATTCCATTGTGCAGCGGTCGTCACCGATTGGGCACCGCAGAGCCTGTTTGATACTGTGAATATCGGCGGCATGGAGAACCTTTGCAGCGCGGCGCTCAAAGCGCGCGTGAAACGTTTCGTCGAAATGAGCACCAACGACGTGTTCGGTTTAGGTGAGGATGTCGTAATCGACGAAAGTTTCCCCCTCAGAAAATGGCATGAACCGTACGCAGACACGAAGATTGCCGCCGAAGAAGTGGCATGGCGCTACCATCGCGAGCATGGGCTTCCCGTGACAATGGTGTATCCCTGCTGGGTCTACGGGCCGGGTGACAAGACATTTGTGCCACTCACCGCAGACGCCATACTCAAAAAAGAAATGATATTTTGGCGGCACGATGTGCACGTCTGGCCTACCTATATCGACAACCTGATCGACCTGCTGATGAAAATCAGCACCGACAAACGCGCGGTCGGCAACGGCTATCTGGTGCACGATGGTGAAATGACCACGTTCCAGAATTTTTGTGCAGAAATTGCGCGCGCCGTTGGCGCCAAAGAGCCGAAACTGCACATTCCCTACGCGATTGCCTACGCCGCGGCCATTGTGCTCGAAATCGTCTGGAGATTGCTGAAAAAAAAGAGCAGACCGTTGATTACCACCTACACGGTAAAAAATCTCGGCTCGCGGTTAAAATTTTCCATCGCCAAAGCAGAACGCGAACTCGGCTGGAAACCGAAAATACCATACCGCGAGGGGCTCGCCAAAACTCTGAGCTGGCTCGCGACGCTCGACCTGACAAAACTCAAGGGGAAATAAACATGAACAAAGAAACCCAGGTGTACAACAATGCGCTCGGCGACGAAGAACGCGCCATCTGCAATGAACTCGCGACGCTGATCGATCGTAATCTCAAGGGGGCGGAGAATAAAATCTGGCACCGCCACCCGGTTTGGTTTCTGGATGGTAATCCGATCGTCGGCTACAGCAAGCTCAAAGATTGCGTTCGCCTTCTGTTCTGGAGCGGGCAATCGTTTGATGAAGAAGGATTATCCCCTGAAGGTAGCTTCAAAGCTGCCGAAGCGCGCTACAAGATTCTTAAAGAAGTGAAAGCCAAAGATCTCAAACGCTGGCTCGGCAAAGCCGAAAAAATTCAATGGGACTATAAGAATATTGTAAAGCGAAAGGGTGTGTTGAAAAGATTATAAGTAAAATTTTTCATATGCACCAATAGCGGATTTCGATTGTACCGTTCATGCCATCCGGACCTGACACAGAACAATTCTTCCGATTGATAGAACCACGCTTCAAATAGGTTTGGTCCTCGGCACGCACATAACCGCCAAGCTCAGCAACGAATATTAATTCTTTCTGTGTTTCGAGTTTCTTGCGAGTGACATCGCATTTCTTGTCTTCTTCAGGGCCATAGCACAATGTTTCCTTCAGATTTCCTTTCAGTTGGCAAACAATCTTTCCTTTGCTTATTGTATAAAACCCCGATAATTGTTGTTCGCGAATTTCATGCGCCTGAAATCCGCGCCCCTCGGTTTTGCGATACACTTCACAGGAACCGTTGTAGAAAGTAAACCGTTCGTCACTGCCGCCTTGTGCTGCGTCGTGCTCGCCGATGTCGCGGGCGTTAAAGATGAGTTTTTGGCCCCCGAACTGCAGCGGGGTATCTGAAACTGCCGCCGCAGAAATGTAACCATCGCCCGCTTTCCAAAAAAGCCAAGAGTCATTGCCCGATACGGCAACGAGTTCTGCAGCCGTGAAAATTGTACCATAGGGGACGATGCCGATGCGCTTACTTTGTGCGTCTGGCTTCTCGTGAACATTCGTCTGCTTCGCTTTGCCAAAACGAAACAACAACTTCGGTAGATTCGTGACGGCGGATGATCTTTCGACAAAACCGCCAAATACCCAGCCTTTAGCGGTCGCCGATTCAATTTGCAACCAGGGTTGTGTCTGCTTTTCGATCGTCTCGACAGGCCCTTCGGCGACGATGGAAAATGATAAGCCTTTCTCCAGCGTTGCGAGATGCTCAGACCCCATGGTCGGTAAAGCGCGCACTTTCAAAATGGCCGTCGCAACGCCAGGTGCACTTTTTCTGCACTCTGTGAAAAGAAAAACTATGATAAGAAGGCGAAATATGATCGGCAGCCGGTTTTGCATAGGCAGCGATAGGCCACCCGGTTTTGAGTGTCAACTCTTTGTGACTTCTAACCTACGCCACATGTTTCGTATGAGAATCGGACCGAATATCAGGCAGACGCCATTGATCAGCACATTCAGAAATCCTTCAACAAAATTGATTGTATACCGCGCGTTCTGCAGATTGAAGCTCACGTCGAGCAGACCGAGGAAAATCAGCGCCGAACCTGCAAGCAACGATGCCAGCACGCCATAACGCTGCCCCTTGAGCAACCCGACCGCGCCGATGACGAGCATGGGCACGATATAACCGAGATCAGGCACCGGAAACGAGTTCTCGAATGCCAGAAAACGTTCGCAGGCGATGGTCTTGTGCGGGCAGGGATTTTCAGCGAAGTACATCGCCCAAAACCCGATAAAACCAGCAGCAAGAATCAGCTGCAACGTCGCGAAAAGTTTATGACTCTTGCCAGAGTTCAATTTTGTTTCCTTCGGGATCGTAAACCCATGCGAAGCGGCCGTATTCTTCGTCTTGCCGCTTCTCATCGATGCGCACGCCTTTAGCCCTGAGTTCATCGATGAGCGCGTCGAGATCTTTTACGCGAAAATTTATCATCACCGCTTGCCGTTCGGGAAAATATTGTGAATCTTTTTTGAACGGTGCAAAAACGACGACCCCTTGTGCGCTTTGCCACAATTCATTACCGCCTGCAGGTGCGATACCAAGATGTTGATGGTACCATTCTGCAAGGCGTTCGGGATTCTCCGAACGGAAAAAAATTCCACCGATGCCTATCACCTGCGGGTTCATGCAGCCCTGTTCGGCATGGCCGCGGCTTACGCAATTCCTTTTCGGCATTGTGACCTGCGGCTCGATAATTGCGATTTACGGCGTGCGCAGGTTCAGAGGCGTACGCACTATGGCACAAAAAACCGTTCTCATCACCGGCGCTACACGTGGTATCGGTAAAGGTATCGCCGTCGCGTTTGCCGATGCAGGGTGGATCGTCTACGGCACGGGAAGAAATCTGTCAGACACTGCGTGGGCCGCAGAAAAAAAGGTTATTCTCAAACAGGCAGATGTCGCCGATCAGCCGACAATGGCCGCGATCATGCAGGAGATCAAAGATAAACACGGGCGGCTGGACTGCCTCATCAATAATGCCGGTGTTGCGTCGAACACCCCGGCCTCAGGCCTCGGCGATGAAGAAATCAGCAAGATCATCGATACGAATTTTCGCGCGGTATTTACCTGCTGCCAGAGTTATTACAAAATGCAGCGCAAGTCTGGCGGCGGGAACATCATCAATATCTCGAGTGTACTGGGCCTTGTGGGCACCTCGCTCGCTTCGGTCTATTCGGGCACCAAAGGGGCCGTTATCTCAATGACCAAAGCGCTGGCCATTGAGTGGGCGGGTTCGGGTTTTCGCGTCAACGCCATTTGCCCCGGCTTTATCGATACCGATATGACCGAAATGATCAAGAAGCGCGAATCCTTAATGCAAAAGATGCTCGATTATATTCCGCTCAAACGCCTCGGTACCCCCGAAGACATTGCTGCACCGGCGCTGATGCTTGCTTCTGAGGGCGCAGCCTACATCACAGGGCAGGCGATTGTTGTCGACGGCGGATTAACAGCGATGTAAAAGCGGCCATAACCCCGGGCGTTCTTACCGGCTTTTGGGGACATGATCCGCGAGGCGTGGTACGCCATGCCGCTGAAATCCAAGGCACCAGAACAAGGTGGCAACCAAAGCGGGCAAAACCACGAATAATGTCAGCGCACCGAAGACCATGTCGTTCGCGATGTTTCCGGTTAGGTCGATGCCGTGCACCTTGACAAAGGCTTTTACCGTCGTAATCAGCCAGTTTGCATAATTGGCCACCAGCAGTAGTTTGCCGATCAAGGCAATTTTTTTCTCTTCATATTTCAAATAAGCGACGGATAATGCATAACCGAACAACATAAAAGCGCCCAGAATTGCATTCAAATGTGCCGCCAGCATCATTTTACCATCGGCCGACAGTTTACCGGTCATGGCCGCCGAGACGAAAATTCCGGTCACCATACCCATAAAGAGCAGAACTGCACCGGCGCGCATGTGTACATATTTGATGTGCTGCATATTACCTCTTTTTTGAGTACGATACCATGGCGTAGACTGTGATCAGTGAAACAATGCCGTGGGCCGAAGTTGTAATCCAGATTCGATTATTGGTGATACTTTCGCGACCTGCGATGAATTGGATAACACACTCAATCAGATTAAACGCCAGAGTTGCCAAAAGCAACGAACGCTGCGTCGATCTTTCCTCTGCCTTTCGCAACAGAAGCAAGGCAAGGCCAAAGCCCACCAAAGTTGCGGCGTATCCGCGCGCAACCAGTTCTCCGCCGGCATTGAGTGCGACACCAAAATCGGCAAAGACTCGCGCCGGCATGACCAACGCGCCTACGGCAAATGGCAGGGTCAGGACTACATTGATAATCATCAAAATTTTGAACATATTGACTCCTTTTATACTTCAATATCCCTTTAGGGCAACATTGTATTCGAAGGGGTTTGCGAATCGCGACCTGCTTTGCCCGAGATCTTGGCGCAGATGCCACAGGAAAAAACTATAGTTGCCTTCAAAGCGGGGAAAAAACGCAGCGAGGTTAATACCGGATTCAGCCAACCCGAAGTGATGCAAAAATAAGTATCGTGCGGGGCAGTATGATGTATCGCATGCCCCTTGGGGGTCAGTATTAATCCACACCTTTGCAATAGACGTATGGGAGCCACAGGGTGAGCCTGGTGCGACCATTGATGAATCTGGTTTGTGAGAAAAATGGCCAACAAGAAAAAACAAACCCATAGCCTGAAAAATAAATCCGCCTGCGCATCGGTCAACGCAAGCACTGCGCCCAAAACCGGCAGAGAGATCAGGCTATTGGCACCATTGGTTTCGAGAAAACTGTGCCGCGTTATCGCGAGCGGGTCAGCGTGGTGCTCCCGGAATGGATAAATAAACAGCCTGCCAAAGATGGGTGTCTCGACACGACCGAAACTGTCGGCAAGAAAGTGCACGAGACCCGAAACGAAATCTGCAGCAAGGTAAGCCGACAGCAAAAGCGTCAGCATGCCCCAGACGGGTAAACGTTGTGGTGCGCCAGGCATGTCCCAAAGCAGAAACAAAATACCGGCAAAAAAAAGGGAAATTGCAGAGATATCTACCAGCCTATGCCACACAGCATAATTCGATTTCTCATTATACATACATCCCCCTCTATTTATCCCTGTGATAATACGAGTTATACACAAATTGGATTGTTTTTTATTTCCAAGGCTCTGTTTTTTTTTGGCGAACGGAGAGACCATTATGAGGATTCTCATGCGGCGTTCTGTAACAGGTGCCAGATTTGTGCTGGCGTGAGTCCCGTTTTCGGTATCATGCAGACCTTTTGCGAGTATTCCAGCATGCCCCGATAGTTATGGCTCGTTTTGCAGTAATAGTTAATAAAGACATCCTGATAGACATGCCTCCGTCTGCGAAATCGAGCTGCCCAAAACAATTTATTCCGCTCGGAAATCTTACTCCGCCGCGGCGTTCCTAATATTTGCTCCAAGAGCCGCGGCAAATAAATGCGGATGGCCACATCCAGCATGCGCGAAACCGACTCACCCGAATGGAGGGCCCGCTGCCATATCGCTGCATGGAGCATCTGATTGATATAAAGCGGATGAATTTCGTATGTCTTACCCCGGACGTTATAGCGTCTGAGCCCGTTCGTCTTAACACCATCGCCTCGCCAATGGCTTAGGTAAAACTTTAAAAGCCAGCGATAAACCTCTTGATCAGAGAAAAAAAACCCATTTCGGGAAAAGACCAATCGCGCCGCGCAAATCTTTCGATACGCTCGCGCCGGTAGTGATACCGATGTTCTGTGATGGATTAACGGGCTAATTTTTTTCATAATACCTCTAATAAAAGAATACCAGAAAACAGCGAAATTTTCTCATTTGGGCAGAAAAATCCGGAAATTATTAACTAATCTACTGTGATTCTGAAAAAATCTAATCTATCTGCAACGGAGCATCGTATGAATAATGGTTGTGCTGCTATCCCCCCAAACAGAAATCCTACTTTTGTCGGGTTCAGCCCGAAGATACATGGCACAACCGAGCGATGCAGAACTGATCGAACGGGTCTTGCAGCGCCACAAAGATTCATTTGCGGTTCTGTACGATCGCTACTCTGCACAGGTATTCGGCTTGGCGACACGCATGCTGCGAGACGACAGCGCGGCAGAAGATGCAACACAAGAAACCTTTCTGGTCTTATGGAACAAGGCGAGGATGTATAATGCGGAAAAAGGTGCCTTACTCACCTGGCTATACCGAGTTTGCAGGAATATCTGCCTCGACCGCCTTAAACGCCCGATGGCCAAACGCGAGCAAGCGGCAACCCACGCGCAAATCGCAGAATCCGTTCACCGGCAGTGGCAAAACTACGGTGACAGGCCCGATTATGAAACGTTGCATGATAAAGTTACAAATGCGCTACAGTTGCTGTCAGAACGCGAAAGGGAGTTCATTGAACTTGCATTCTTTGCAGGACTCAGCCACAGCGAAATTGCTGCCGCGAAGATAACACCCTTGGGTACGGTCAAGAGTACCATCAGTGCAGCTTTAAAGAAACTACGCGGCAACCTCGGTGACAAATGGCAATACAACGGAGAATGGTGAGCGATGAGAAACTGGCAACAAAAAGTCATCGATAAGATCATCCGCGGCGAGCGACTAACACCGTTACGAGCGTGGCTGAACCCCTCGGCGCGCAAGCTCGCCGCTGATACAGAACGACTGGCCGATCTGCTCACACATTCGACAAAACCTATTAACCCGCCTGCATCGTTGCGTAACAAGTTGATGGATGAACTTGAGACGAGCGCCGACCGCGGCATGCAATTCGTCACGACGCACGACCGGCGCTGGCACAAGCTTTTGCCGGGCATACAGGTGTGTATGTTGTCGCGCGCCGATTCGCATCGCTCGGTGTTACTGAAAATTGCGGCAGGCTATGCATTACCCCGCCACAACCATCGCCGCATCGAACAGGCAATCGTGCTCGAGGGGAGTTGTTATTCGGGCGATGTGCTTCTGAAAACCGGAGATTTTTTCCTCGCGCAAGCGCAAACAAGACACGAGCCGGTGCGCGCTGTTGAAGACTGTCTGATTTTGGTGATTGCGCACAAATAACCCTTCGCCTATTGCCGTTTTGAGAATTGACTTTCATCTGATTTTCCTAAATAGATTTATCAGCACACACCAAAATCGATTTTGGAGTAAGCTAATGGGAGCAAGAATTGAACCTCTTCAAAACCGGAATACCCCTGCTTGCCCTCGCGCAGGCGATTGCACAGTCTGGTAGCATACACCTGACCACTACAGGGGCGCTGATCGGGCTCACGCTGTCGGGTTCTGAAGCTATCTCGACGTGGCCGGCTTCAGCTGTAGTACTCACCACGCTGAGTGTAACCATACCCGCGTCGTTTTTTATGGCGCGCTATGGTCGCAAAGCAGGGTTTTTGCTGGGGTTCGCCGTCGGCATCGGTGGCGCTTTGCTGGCCATCGCCGGAATCACGAAGGGTAACTTTATTACATTTACCGTCGGCGCGGGCATGATGGGTTTTTTATTCGCTTTCGCCGGCTATCTGCGTTTTGCTGCGGTCGAACTTGTCGAACCCGAATGGAAATCGCGCGCGATCTCGCTCGTGCTTGCCGGC
Source organism: Leptospiraceae bacterium (assembly GCA_016788945.1). Taxonomy (GTDB): domain Bacteria; phylum Spirochaetota; class Leptospiria; order Turneriellales; family Turneriellaceae; genus Turneriella. The sequence goes on along the minus strand of JAEUSA010000396.1, from coordinate 4,211 downwards.
GGTGTCATTGCCGCCTTTCTGGGCCCGTCGTTGTCGAAGTGGGGATTAACTCTCGTCAGCGGAGCAGTCTTCGCCGGTGGTTATATTCTGTGGTTGCCGCTCGCACTTTTCGGCGCCGTGCTCATCAGTTTTGCCCGGTTTAAACCCGCAACACAGACACAGTTATCGATTGCGCATTCGATCCGCCATCTTGTCACGCACGCCACTTTGCCCGGTGTCATCGTGCTCGGTACGGGTGCATATGTCGTGATGGCGATGATCATGACCGCGACGCCGCTCGCGATGCACCACCATCACATGGGCTTTGAGGCGACGACACAGGTAATCCGCTCGCATATGCTCGGCATGTTCGTGCCGTCATTCTTTACTGGCCACCTCATACGCTACCTCGGTGTACGCACGGTTATCGTACTCGGTTCAGCGTTGTACGCTGCATGCATTGCCATCAACTTTATGGGCATCGGTTATTGGCAGTTTCTGAGTTCACTCGTTTTGCTCGGTGTGGGATGGAATTTTCTGTTCGTCGCTGCCAGCCAACTTTTGACTGCACGTATTGCTCCCGAATACCAGAGCGCAGCGCAAGCGCTGAACGACTTTGTTATCGCCGGTGGCATTGCCCTATCGATCGCTTTCACCGGCAAGATGCATGAGGTTCTCGGTTGGCAGTGGTTGAATATGGTGACGATACCTGTTATTCTGCTTTTGGTAGCGATCGGTTATCGCCTTTCGCAAACAACAGAGAGTGAATCAAAGAGTTAAGCGCGGCGCTGCCAGAGAAAAGCTCTGCGTCGTTAGCCTTCACTTGACCATGTGTCCAGATGACCCAATCGTTCCAGAGTGAATCCCGCAATCGAATCACTGGAAAAAACCATACTCCCCATTGTACGCGAGAATGCCGTCAGTACTGATACTCAGGGGCATTTTCCGTCGCAATCCATCTCGGCGTTACGCTCGGCAGGTTTTTTCGGATTAATCTCTGCGAAGACATGCGGCGGCATGGGCCATGCGCCCGACGTCGCTGCCGAAGTGATTACGCGCATTGCTGCCGAATGCGGGTCGACCGCGATGGTGCTGGCGATGCACTATTCTGCCGCGGCAGTAATCGAAAAATTTGCTCCTGAAGACGTGCGTATAAAGACCGCGACGAGCGATCTAACGACGTTGGCGTTTTCTGAAATGGGCTCGCGCTCCCATTTCTGGGCGCCGGTGGGTACAGCAAAGCAGTCAGGCGGCAATGTCATTCTCGATGGACATAAGAGTTGGGTGACTTCGGCAAATCAGGCGATAAACTACATCTGGTCGGCAAAACCGATCAGCGCCGAAGGCGCGAGCAGCATATTCCTTGTACCGCGGTCAACCGCCGGCCTGAAACCCGGCCCCGAATTTGACGGATTAGGACTGCGCGGTAATGATTCTACTTCGGTAAAAGCCGACGGAGTCACTATTCCCTCAGGTAACCTGTTAGGCAACGACGGGGGTGGTCTCGGTATCATGCTCGAAACCGTGCTGCCGGTTTTTAACTTATTAAACTCCGCCTGCTCTGCAGGCATTATGGAAGGGGCATTGGCGGCCACCATTGCTCATGTGACGCGCATTAAGCACGAACACCTTGGCACCGCGCTCAGCGAACTACAGACAATACGTTCATTCATCGCTCAGATGAAGATTGAAACCGATAAAACAAAATTATTGGTCAACGATACCGCGGCGGCAATGATCGCAAGAAGGCCTGACACCATGCTAAGGGTTCTACAATGCAAGGCCGCTGCGGGCGAGTCGGCGGTGAAAGTTACCGAAACGGCAATGCGCATCTGCGGTGGGGCAGCATTCCGTAAAGAAAGCGGCATCGAAAGGCGCTTTCGCGACGCGCATGCGGCGATTGTCATGGCCCCGACGAGCGATCAGCTCTACGATTTCATCGGCAAAGCAGTCTGTGGACTGCCGGTGTTCTGATATGGCACGACCCTTCACACTCGGTGCGGTTGCCTACGACGCCAAAGTCGTTACGATCTGGGAGGGTTTTAAGACGTTTTTTTTCAAGCACGGATTTGATTTTGATTTTGTCTTGTACTCCAACTATGAAGCGCAGGTAGCCGCACATTTTGCCGGCGCCCTCGATGCCGCGTGGAATTCTCCGCTCGCTTGGCTCGAGTCCGTCGAAATCGCCGGCCGTAAAAAACTGACCGCCGAAGCGATTGCAATGCGCAACAGCGACTGTGATCTGAAATCGCTGATTGTAGCACGTAAAGATTCGCATATCGGACGCATCGTCGACCTGCAGGGTAAACGCATCGCCGTTGGCGCGAAAGATTCCCCGCAGGCAACACTGATTCCGCTCGAACTTCTCGCCAAAGATGGCCTCGTCGCCGGCAAAGATTTTCATGTGGAGTACTTCGACGTCTTGGTAGGTAAGCATGGCGACCACATCGGCGGCGAGCGCGACGCGGCGCGCGCGCTGTCACAGGGCAAGGTCGATGCCGCCTGTATGATCGACGGCAATTACACTTTGTTCGGTTTCGAAGGTACCCTCAACCCGGCGGCAATGCACATTGTCGTGAGCACCGATCATTATGATCACTGCAATTTTACCGTCATTCGCGAAACGCGCCATCCTGAAACCGACACGTTTGTCAAGTTGCTGATGGCAATGGATTATGCCGACCACGAAGTACGCCCACTGCTCGATATGGAAGGCCTCAAACAATGGGTACCGGGCCGCACGTCGCACTATGCACTGCTCGAAGCGGCGGTGAAGCGCTTCGGCACCATCGACGAATTTGTCAGCAAAATTGCCGGCCAACACTGAACCCACACTCGACCTCGGTAGTCTGCCTTTCGCAGAGGGTGGATTCATGGCGGTGGAACGCGCTCTGCGCCTGATCGAGAAAGGCCAATCTCTGACGGTGATTTCCGCCGAGCCTGAGATCGACATCCACCTCGCTGCTTGGTGCCGACAAAAGGGATGTTCTTTTTCTCAACTCAGCACCGGAAAGTATGCGATAGAGCGGCCATTACACTTTGCAGTGCGAGGTTCGACGGCCGAGCGCGCGGGTGACGCGAGCACACCGGTCGCCTGCGCCCCAGAACACTGGGGTCTTGCCGCGCGTGGCGCTCTCGTTGAGCGTGGCATCCACGGGTTTTATTTTCCGATCAACCGCTCCGACCATATCTGGACAAGCCGCATGGCCGCCCTCTACCGGCGTGCCGCTGCCGCGCAATGGAACCCAGAAACCGCGCTCAATTGGAATGCGGTGATCGAGAATACATCCGAAATAGAAGATGCCGTCGTTCAGGTAATGACTTACCTCATCGAGAATGAAACCGCAGCGCTCATAATTCCGGCGCGGTTTGCGGCGCGGGTACACCCGCACTATTTTGAGGTCATGCAACTCTTGGCCATTCAGGCATCCGACGAGGCAAGGCACATCGAAGTTTTTTCCCGTCGCGCGCGGCTCAACCGGCAGGTTTTAGGCCTTTCGACGGCCGGTGGGCAGGCATCGCTGCGCACACTGATCGACGAAAGCGATTTTTCGTTGGCGACACTGCTGCTGTCGGTGCTCGGTGAAGGCAGTTTTTTGAGCCTACTGCAGTTCTTGCGCAAGTATGCGCCCGACCCGCTGACGCGGCAAATCTGCCGGCTGGCGGCAAAAGACGAAGCGCGGCATGTTTTGTTCGCCATGACGCATCTGACCGCGGCCGTACGGCAGCAAAGTGATCTGCGGCAGAAATTCGCCGCGGCAATCAGGCGAAGGCACGAGGCACTGACGGCAACCGCGGGCTTAAACGAAGAGGTATTTTATTCGCTCACGCTCATCGCTGCGGGTAAAACGACTCCTGAAGCGTTGGCGGCAGGGCACCGTGCCGTAAAACGGCTCGAACGCTTCATGTTTACCGGGCGGGTTCGCAGGCTAAGGCAATTGGGTTTTACGGAAAAAGAAGCGCAGTCCTTATCCGCATTGCATACCCGCAATTTTATGTAGTTAAATGGCTTGACCGCCGCGGCGAAAAAAACACTGACACTAATGTCAGAAAATTCCGGAAAGATGAAACTTTCATGGCCGACCATCGCCTTTCTCACGCTGACCCCGCCCATCGCGATCGCCGGTATTACCTACTGGTTTTATGCAGGCATGTTCAATTGGCCGACGTTCATTCTGTTTTTGCTGATGTGGACGGCAGTCGGCATTTCGACTACCGCCGGCTACCATCGC
>JAEUSA010000392.1 GCA_016788945.1 Leptospiraceae bacterium | reverse complement strand
TGCCCAGACGCCGTCAAAACACCGATGCTCGACCTCCAAAAAGACTATCCCGAAGCCGCGCTGACTTTTTCGGGTAGCGCACCGCTGACCGCCGCCGACGTCGCCGATGCGATTATCGCTGCGCTCGGTGGCGACGAATTGGAAATCACACTGCCATTCTGGCGCGGCGTTTTTGCGAAAACGGCGAGCGCATTACCCGGCATCGCACCCATGTTGATTGATACTCTGCGCAAGGCGGGTCTGGAAAATCAGGCCCGTTACGAAAAAAACTAGGCGGATTCATGACAAAGAGCAAACTCTATCTCTTAGTCGCAGCCATGACCCTTTCGGCCTGTTCATCGTCACCGAAAAAGACGTTTACCGGCCCGGCCGATGATTTTGTCGACGCAGCGGAACGTGGCGACGCTAAGCGGGTGACTGAATTTCTCGCCGCCAAACATCCGGTGAACCAGAAAAATCAGAATAGTTATACGGCGCTTATGTCTGCATCAGAGCGGGGCCACGTTGCGATTGTCACACAGCTGATCGCTGCCGGCGCAGACGTCAACATGCTCAATAATTTCTCCTGGAATGCGCTGATGCTTGCCTGCGTCGGCGGCCACACCGAGGTGGTGCGAGCGCTGCTAACAGCCGGTGCCAAAGCACGGTATGTTTCACCGAACGGCGAAACTGCCCTACAGCTCGCCGCGCGCGGCCCATACGAAGAAATTATGGCCATGCTGCGCAAAGCGGCGAGATGAAATTCGCCTGATCGGTTTTTTTTCGTTATTATATATGGGGTGTGATGCCACAGGCATCGCACTACGACACAATGAGTATACGCAAAGAGTTTCCCTTTTTTGAAGCGAATCCCGGCATTGTCTATCTCGATTCGGCCGCCACCGCTCTCAAACCCCGTACGGTTATCGATGCACTGCTGCGCTACAATACGCATGAGTCGGTGAATATCCATCGCGGTGTTTACCGATTGTCGCAGCAAGCGACCGACACGGTCGAGAAAGTGCGTGCGCGCGTTGCGCGTTTTGTATCCACCGCTGATGATGCGACCGCGGTTTTCACGAAAGGTACAACCGAAGGTTTTAACCTGCTTGCACATATTCTGACGAGTGAGGCAAGTAAGCTCAGTGACCGCTTTGCCGCGTACGCATCAGCCAAACCTCCCGCGATTTTGCTCAGCGAGAGCGAACACCACGCAAACATCGTGCCGTGGCAGATCGCCGCACAAAGGGCCGGCTATAAGCTGCTTTACCTACCGGCCAATGCCGATGGTTACCTTGTACCGCCTGCAGATTTTCTCGCACAGGCTGCTTCCACCTACGCGATCCGTATTGTTTCCCTGAGTCTGCAGTCGAACGTGACGGGAATCATTCACGATTTGGCTCCCTACCGCGAATTTGCGGCAAAGGCCGGCGCGGTGTTTATCGTCGATGCGGCGCAGGCAATCGTACACGTACCAGAGCATATCCGTTCGCTCGCACCCGATTTTTCCGTATTTTCGGCGCATAAACTTTTCGGTACCACGGGCGTCGGCGCGGTGGTCGGAAGCAAACCCGTACTTGATCACACGGACGTCTACCAGGGGGGCGGCGGTATGATTACCCTCGTCGAGCCCGACCGCTCGGGTTACCTTGAGGCACCGGGAAAATATGAAGCCGGAACGCAGGCCATCGGCGAGATATACGCCCTTGGTGCGGCAATCGATTTCGCCACGCAAAATGCGGCGGCATTGTCAGCAATCGAAGCTGACCTGCTCGCCTATGCGGATGAAAAACTCGCGGCAACCGGAATCCGTATTTTCGGTAAAACACCGACACCGTACGCGACCCTTGGACGATCACCGATCTACTCGTTTGAAGTGCCGGGTGTACATGCGCACGACACGGGTACCATACTCGACGAGCAAGATATCTGTATTCGGGCGGGCCACCATTGCTGCCAACTGCTGATGCGCGCGCTGGGTGTGAGCGCTACGGCGCGTGCATCTTTTTCGGTCTACAATACCAGAGACGATGTTGACAGGCTCATCGACGGAATCGGTTATGTAAAAAAGATATTCCGCACCGATGGCCACGGCACAAAGCATAAAGCATCCTGAAAGGCGCGCATTCGCGATCTCGCTCGCGGTGCACTTTGCGCTGTTTTTGCTGTTGCTTTATGCGGCACACCTCAACAGCGGTAAGACCCTACAGGTCGCCCTCGTCATTGAACGCGATGCGCCGCAGCGTATAGAGAGTGAAGACGATGATGACATTGCACCGACGCGGCAAAAACCCGCTCGCCGCGACAATAGGGCGCAGCAGAAAAAAAAATCCCCCGCAGCAGGCGAAAAGACACGTCGGACGCAACCAGCAGAAAGCAGCGATCAATGGAGCAACTACGAACGCCAGATGCATGCGATGAATCGCCCGCGTGGTGATACAGCGCCGGCGACGAAACGCGGCACCGCATGGGGCAATGAAAAAATCGGCCGCAATGTAAAACACGGCGAATCAGAACAAATAACAATACCGAAGGGCTCAAGCTCAGCAACCACGCGCTGGCGCAAGGGTGCCGCGCGACGCGTGATCAGTCTGCCGTCGATAGATTATCCTGAAAGCGTGCGGCGCAAGTCGGGTCAGGGGCGCGTTGAACTGCAAATTGAGGTCAATGCGCAAGGGCGGGTCGAATCGGTCGAAATTCTGAAGTCCTCGGGACATACGCGGCTCGATGTCAACGCGCGCAATGCCTACCGTAACGCGGTATTCTCCCCTTCGTCTTCTGGCGAAAGCGCGGTCGGCATCGTTGTCGTGACGTTTAAAATGAAGGACAACTGATGGCTATGCCCGATTCGCCCAATTATCTCGCACCGGCTATTCGCCTCGCCGGCGTATCGCTCAACCTTGACGGCAAACAGATTCTGCAAGATATCAATCTGGAAATTCCTCCGGGTGAAACCCTCGTACTGATGGGCAAGAATGGATCCGGTAAAACAATGCTTCTGAAAACACTCGTCGGGTTGTTTCGACCGCAGCAGGGCGTGGCCGAAATACTGGGTAAGAACGTCCACAATCTCGGCCACTATGAACTCGATCAGCTGCTGCAAAAAACCGGTTACGTATTCCAGAAATCGGGGTTGTTTGACTCACTGCATGTCTGGGAGAACGTTGTTTTTGCGCTGCGGCGCTTCAGTGACCTCAGCCATGACCAACTCAGGCAGAAAGCTACCGAATGCCTCAACCGCGCAGGTTTGAAAGACGTCGAAGACAAATATCCATCTGAACTGTCGGGCGGCATGCAAAAACGCGCGGGCATTGCGCGCGCGATCGCGATGGATCCGCAGATTCTGCTGTTTGACGACCCTACAGCCGGCCTTGACCCGGTACTCACCGACGCGATCGCCGAACTGATCAAAGGCATCAAACGCAATCTCGGCAGCACTGCTATTGTGGTTGCGCACGATTTTAATCTTGCCTATAAGCTCGCCGATAAGATTGGCCTGATGGTTTCCGGCAGGCTGCACGGCATTCTTACACGCGATGAATTTAAGGCAAGCAGCGAAGCCTATTTTGAACAATTTCGTGAGGGTAAACTCACGGGCCCGATTCCGGTGATTGAATGAGAAGCAAAATAGGTA
>JAEUSA010000360.1 GCA_016788945.1 Leptospiraceae bacterium | reverse complement strand
TGGGTATGACCTGTGGTGGTCGCGTGAAGCTTTATTTTGAAACCTATGGCGTTGCCGACTGGCAAATCGCCCTCTTCGGGGCGGGGCAGGTCGCTCAGGCTCTTGTGGCTGCCCTATTGCCCTTGGAGTGCCGCGTTGTTTGTATCGATGCACGAAGTGAATGGCTTGATGCGTTGCCACAACACCCGCGGCTCACCACGCGGTTCACCGAAAATCCGGCTGGGGAAATCGTTTCGCTGACCGACGAGACATTTGTATTGATGATGACGCAGGGCCACGCGACGGATTTTCCGGTTTTGCTCGAATGCATGAAGCGGGAAAAACCGTTTCGGTATGTGGGTGTGATAGGCAGCAAAAGTAAGCGCGCCGTGTTGCTAAAGGACTTGAGTGCAAAAGGGATAGATACTGTGCGTGCAGATTCTTTCTATTGCCCGATAGGTCTACCGATCGGCAAGAGTGAGCCTGCGGAAATCGCCGTCAGCATCGTTGCGCAACTCATTAGCCTGCGCGACAACCCGGTATCCAGCTAAGGACAGGGTCTTGACGGAGGCACGTTCCATGCGTCCGAGACGTTATCGTTCAGCGGTTCATAGATGAAGATATGCTGTATCTGGTAGTCGATCGAGAGGGCTGAAGTCTTCGACAATGGGCTTGCTGAGCGACGAGAGATAACCGAGCGTCGTTTGCAGGTGTTGGTGCCCTAAGAGGCGCTGCACCGAAAATATCGGCAGCGAGTATTCTACCAGATGCGTAGCAAACGAATGGCGTAGCGAATGTACTGTTACTAGCCCGGGCAACTCTAAAGCATCACGTACCAGATTGAACGCGCGGTGCACCGAGCGCGATGACAATGGTGCCGATCGCATAATAACAGGAAAGAGCGTGTCGGCTGCGTAGGTCGCGCGTCCAGAAGGGAACAGATAAACCAAAGGCCGGCGTTCGGCGATATAGGTTTTGAGCTCTTCGGCAAGATAGCGGGGTAATACCGTTTCACGCTGTCGGCCGCCTTTGGCGTCCCGAATATACACTCTAAAGCTATGGAAATCCATATCGCGCAATCTGAGTCGGCAAACCTCGCCGACACGTAGCCCGCTACCGTACATGAGGGCGAACATGAGTCGGTACCGTCGGCCGCTCGTATATTGAAGCAGGCGAACGATTTCGTCGCGCGACAACGGCCGTGAGCGCCGTTTGCGATGGCGGTGCACGCGCGGGAAGGGAAAGTCATGCCAGGGTTTTCGTAATACGCGGGTGATGAAGAATTTTAGTGCCACACAGGTGGTTGCCGCATTGATATTCGACATTCCCCGCAAGATCGATTCGCGGATATAGTGCTCAACCTGTTCGCTGGTCAGTTCTGCTGCAGGCGTTCGTGCGTTTGTAACCACGACACTGACGCGCCGGGCATAGTTGTTGATAGTGACCGGTCTTAGACCGGTGAGTTTCATGGCGCTGACGAAGTTTTGGCCCTCGGCCAGCGCCAGAAATTCGGCCTTTGTCATATCGCCTAACTGCGAATTTGTTGCCAAAGGCTTATGGCAATATTAAATCTGCCGGGTGATAGCACACCCGGCGAATACTTATTTGAAGTCGATCAGTTCTACTTCAAAGTTCAATACTGAATTTGCAGGAATTTGACCGCCATCGCGGTCGCCGTAAGCGAGCTCACTGGGAATTGTCAGTTCATATTTTGCGCCTTTCTTCATCAGCTGCAACGCTTCTGTCCAGCCTTTGATAACTTGACCGACGCCGAATTGCGCGGGCTGTCCGCGGCGGTATGAACTGTCGAATTCGGTACCGTCTATCAGGGTGCCACGGTAATGTACTTTGACCGTGCTTGTCGGCTTAGGTGACGGGCCGCTGCCTGCGCTGATGACTTTGTATTGCAGACCAGAAGCCGTTACCTGAACTCCAGGTTTTGCCTTGTTTGCATTCAGATATTCTTTGCCTTTGGCCGAGTTTTCGGCTGCGGCTGCCGGGTTGCGGCTCGCTGCTTTGAGCACTGAAAGATCTTGCATTGCGGCACGCATCTCGGCCTCGGTGATTTTAGGGTCTTTGCCAGCCAAAATATCGGAGATGGCTACAGAGAGAGTCGCAACGTCGACCTCAATGCCTTGCGATTTCATATTTCTCGCAATTTGGTAGCCAATCGCATAGCTCGCCTTGCCTTTGGGCGTACTGACATCCGCGCGGTTACACGCCGCAGCGCCTATCAGGGAAAAAATTGTCGTAAACATCAGAATTTTATGCATTCTACTATTCCTCACTTTCCGCTCAAAGATGTTTGCGCAAGTGGGCGTAAACACCTTTCACGCTGATAGCCACGAAACACGCCCGCAATTGCGCAGAAGATGCGTTAACCCTGTCTCAGTAGGCCAACTTAATAAAGCGTGGTCCTTCACCAACCGAAACGGAGCCCGCCGCCGTCAGGGCACCAGTCGTATTGTTGATGCTGAAAATTCTCACATCTTCACCGTCGTTGGTGCCGTTGTAATCTGAGCGCGCAACGTAGAGGCAGCTTGCGTCTTTATCAAGCGCCATACCGTAAACGCCCGGCGCGGGCAGGGCGATATTTGCCTGAGCCGTTGCCGTCAGCGCCCCAGTCGCCTGATCGATCGCGTAACCATAAACACCGCCGGCTGCACCGTTATTGAATGAACCCGCATAGAGGAATTTTGTGCCTACCGCGAGACTGATCGGGTTAGTACCGGCTGCCACGGTCGCTGGTGTGAGAGCGGTGATGAGTCCTGTGCCCGCCGTCACCGAATACTGCGAGATGTTGGCTGACCCATAATTGGCAACATAAATAAAGTTGCCGGTCGGATGAAACACGATTTCCCACGGGTTGGTTCCCGCGGTGACGAACGGAGTTGCATGTGCGGTCAGTGCGCCGGTTCCCGTATTCACTTCGTACAGATTTACGCGACCCGTGTCATACATCGTCGCATAGAAATGATTGCGGCTGCCGTAGATCGCCGGAAACCACACCCGATTACCGCCGCCGAACGCAAGATGACCTGTCGGCGTAACCTGTGTGATCGCGCCCGTTGTTTGGTTTTGCTGGAAATAACCGATGCTGCCGGGGTTCTGCCCGTCGACGACATAGACCCAACCCGACTGGTGTATTGCAATGCCGTAGGGTAAGGTGGTTCCCGGCCCAGTCTGTGTTACCGGCGAACCGAGAGCTGTGAGCGTACCGGTGTTTTTGTTAAACTGGAAAACGGAAATATTAGAAGAACTTTCATTGGCGACATAGAGAAATCCACGCTGGTCATACGTCAGGTCAAAGGGATTGGTACCGAGCGTATGAGTAGAAACCTGAGTCAAATCACATGCCGTCTGGCTCTTACGGAAAACATAGAGCGTTCCCGCAGTATTGTGTCGAAAGCTGGTAATGAAAAAATATTGCGATGTCGTGGCCGCGGCCGAATTTTCTGCCGCGGCATTCTCTGAACGCGATGAACACTCTGCGATAAAGAGCATCAGCATCGCGACACGCAAAGATTTTAAGAAGGATTGAGCACGCAAACTAAGGCAGCTTCGCCCGCAAGCTTGCCAGCGTCAACCAACGCGGCAGGCGCCTCAGATACTGACGCCGGTACCCTGCACGAGTTTGCCCATGACTGCCGCTTCGGGATAAATCTCGCGTATGCGCGAAAGCTGGTTTTCGGCGGCGATCAAAATCAGTCCAGTGCCCATATTGAAAGTATGAAACAGTTTTGCGCGCTCGACATGCTGTTCGAGTACCGGCGCAGCCGCCAAACGAAACGGTTCGGGGGTGCTGATCAGAGCGCCAAGGCCCGGTGCAATCGCGCGCGGCAAATTCTCATGTATACCGCCGCCGGTAATATGGGCGATCCCTTTAATTTCAGCAGCTTGAAGCAATGCAGGAATTTCTTTATAAATTCGGGTCGGTGCAAGCCAGGTGGCGAGAAACTTTGTCCGCTCAGCGGTCATCGCCTTGAACTCAGCTGGCGATTTGTTCTCAATCTCGGAAAAAATTTTGCGTACGAGCGAAAACCCATTGGAATGCAACCCGCTGGATGATAAGCCAATCAGCAGATCTCCCTCGCGTTGAATTTCCGTAAGCGGCAGCCTTCTTTCACGGGCGATAAATCCGACAGCGAAACCCGCGAGATCAAAATCATCATCGGGCATTACGCCGGGGTGCTCAGCGGTTTCGCCGCCCAACAGCGCCATAGGCGTCTGCGCGCACGCGTCGGTGATCGAACCGAGCACGCGGTTGTACCAAGTTTCATCGAGTTTGCCACAGGCAATGTAATCGAGAAAAAACGCCGGCGTAGCACCGGAGCAAAACAGGTCGTTGACGCACATCGCGACGAGGTCTTGGCCGATGCCTTCGAGATAGTCGAAGCGGCGCAGCAGCTGCGTTTTAGTGCCTACGCCGTCGGTCGCGGCGACGACATCGTAACCCGGAATAGAGACAGGTGCGAAGCGACCGGCAAAACCGCCGTATTGCCCGACAACTTCGCCGACACCGGCAACTTTGTGCGTTGCAGAGATACGGTCTTTCAGGTTATGGATCAGCTTCTGCGCGTATTCGGTATCGACGCCAGCAGTTTTGTAATCCATGTGTGTGAGTTCATAACTCACACACGGCGAAAATGCAAAATTGATTTCAGGCGATCAGTTGTAACTGGCGGTTACGGCGAGGCCCAGATAATATTGCGTCCAGGTAACGCCATGGTCGGGTAGTTGGCTATAGCTGCCCATCAGCCCTACGCCGATACCCCAGTCTTTACTCACCGACCATTCTTGCCCTAAGGCGATGCTGGCACCAAAACCCGTTTCGGTGCTGCCCGAAATTTTTGTTGTACCCGAAGTGAAGCTGAGAGTGGCCTGCGCGGCACCGACCATTCCGGATACGTAAAAGTGTGAGGGAGAATAGATGGTTAATCCGGCACCAAGAAGATTGCCCGAAAGTTCGGTGTTATTTGTCGATGCGGACCCCGAAGCGGAGCTTGTTGCAGCTCTCACTGTTGGGTTCACAACATTGAACAGGTTTGCTCCACCGAAGAGAACTAAAGAACTGTTCAGGGCGACACCGATTTTTGCACCAAATTGTGCAGCCGGGCCGCCAAGACCAACAGTCAGACCGCCACTGCTGGCTGAGATATCGTAGTAACCGCCGCCAACCATTGCACCAAGGTGTAATCCGGCATGCCGTTCTTTGCTCTTTTCAACCGGAGCTGCTATGACTGGTGGAGGGGCCGCCTGAAAGTAGGAAACGAATGAGTCGCCGACGCCCTCGAGAAACTTAATCGCCTGTTTGCGTTCGACTTCGGTATCGACATTGCGCACGTTCTCACCGGTTTTCACCGATGCCATGCGGACCAAGAAAGAAACACGTTTGCTGCCCGCTTTGGTAATGCGGCCGAAAATGACGCAGTCGGCATTTCGTGCCGCTGCTAATTCGACGGTGGTTTGCAGATAAACACCGGCTTCGAGTTTTTTCTTGAATAATGGACGCATCGAGTCTTCGATTTCTTCGCGCGAAATGACTTCGAAACGGCCATCGGCTTCAAAGCGTTGCGCAATGTAATCAGCGATGAGCCGCCCCATATCTTTTTTGCCGTAGGTTACAAGAAAGTTCGCAACGTAGATTTTTGGCCGGTAGCCATTGAGTTCCGCGTTGCAGCCGCCAGCGTTATCGAAGGTCAATGCCGGTTGCGCATCGGCGCCGGCATCTTGCGCAGAGAGAAATCCGCCGCAGAAAATCAGTATCAGGATCGGTAATAACTTACGCATAGGGGTAAAATCACGGCATAAAGAATTGGCACGTCAATTAAATTAATCGTCGGTTATCGCTTCGCGCGCCATGGCAGCAGCAGCGATACACACTTCATAATCATGCAGCGCCCGCGCGGTTTTCAATGCCGTGCCCATTTTTTCTACGCGCACGACGTAACCCGGGCGCTTTTTTTCGATGACAATCTGGTATTCGCCTTCACCTTTTTCGGGTAGAGTGAGCGGGCGTTTGCGGTAGCGGTTGATTGCGACGAGGCAACTTTTGGCCGTGTCTTCATCGCGCAGACCGTTGATCGCCACCTGAATCGGCGGTTTGCCACCGGGAGCATCACCGGCCTTGTCGGCGCTAGCTACCGGCGCTGAGATAATAAGAAAGATCGAATATTTTGAGAGAACCGACCGAATCATCTTTTTCATAATAGCGGTCATAGATAATGATAACTTCGGTTGAATTGCCCGGGTCAATAATGAAATAATACTCACCCGACAGCTGGCGTATCAAGTCTATACCCCGCCCCCTGTCGAGCACAACCTGCGAAACGTCTTCGCCGGTTTCGGCAGCTCGCGTAATCAGCTGCTGCTGTTCGATGGTTTCGCGCAGGGCGTTGAGAATAATTTCAGGTGTCAGCGTACCCATGTAATCGCGCACCGCAATGCCGAATGCATGTTCATTGGCGCCGTAGGTGACCTCGACGAGGTATGGTTCGGGCAGTTCAATCGAGACACGCTCTTTTTTTTCATTCGTGTAGCCATGCGCATGGTAGACGGCGTTGATCAGAATTTCCTGCCAGACAAGGTCCATTTCTGTTTCATGGCTGAAATTGAAGCCCCACGCGTGCATCTCGTTGAGCATGGTTTTGATGCAAGTGCGAACCTGCGTCGAACGCTTCAATTTTACTTTGCGTAATTTGCGCAGGTCACGCAGATAATTATGCAACCCGAACCAAACACGCGAATCGATCGTCAGCAGGTTCTCCATCACGCGCGCGAGTTCGGCTCCTTTGAGCGGCTTGGGCAGAACGATGGTGACATTGCGGCGGTCGAGCGCCTGCATGTAGTCGTCAACGTTCTCGTCGGTAGTAAGAATCACAGGTGCTTTGGTGAGCACCTTTAGGTCAGAGAGAATTCTGAAATCGTGCGGTTTCGCAGCCTTAATATCGAGAATGATAATATCGGGACGTATTTCATCCACAACGACCTTACATTCGGCCGAAGAATCGACAAAATACGGTTTATACTCGTTTTTGCGGAGTATATTCTCGATCAGCGTCCGGTAGATGCCGTCGGGTTCGAATACCACTACCTTGGCAGCCATAAATCCCTGTCCCGATTATCGGCCCGCCATGTGATTTGCTTGCTCAGATTTCAAATAAGTCGTACTGTTGTATCTTTTTATCGAGCGTGACGCGGTTAACACCCAGAACCTCGGCAGTTTTACGCTTATTAAACTGGTTCTGGTTGAGCGCAATACGGATGATCTCTTTTTCTACATTGCCGATGACACTGGTGAATATCTCACCGGGAGTCGATTTGGCGATTTCTTCCTTAAGATAGGTACGCAGGTCGAAACCCGCCGGGGCGCCCGCCCCAACGGCAGCAGCAGTCGGGACGATGGAACCGTCACCAAGCTGTATGTCTGACACATCAATTTCATTCTTGGCGTTGAGGACAACTGCGCGTTCGAGTATATTCTCGAGTTCGCGTATGTTTCCCGGAAATGTGTAACTCTGCAGCTTTTGGAATGCCGCTTCGTTGATAACCGGTACCTTTTTTCCGTTGCGTTCGCAGATCTTATCGAGCAGATGCTGCACGAGCAGCGGCAGGTCGCTGGTGCGTTCGCGCAGCGGCGGTATGGCCAACCGGACGACGTTCAGGCGGTAGAATAGATCTTCACGAAACGTCTTTTCTTTTACGGCCGCTTCAAGATTGGCATTGGTCGCCGCGATGATGCGTACATCAACTTTGATGACTTTGTTGCTACCTAATGGCGAAAATTCTTTTTCTTGCAGTACGCGCAGCAGCTTTGCCTGCAGCTTCAAATCGAGTTCGCCGATTTCGTCGAGAAACAGTGTGCCTTTGTGCGCCGACAGCACCTTGCCTTTATAGTCATCGACTGCGCCGGTGAAAGCGCCCCGGGCATAACCAAACAGTTCGCTTTCGAGCAGATCAGCGGGTATTGCCGCGCAGTTGATTTTTACCAGCGGGTTTGCCGAGCGCATGCTGTTCTGGTGCAAAGCGCTGGCGATGAGTTCTTTGCCAGTTCCCGATTCACCGGTGATCAGAACCGCGCTCGCAGAATCGGCGGCCATCTTCATGCGGGCAAAAAGTTCTGCCATGCGCGGGTGGGCACCGACAATATTTTCGTATTCGAACGTGCTCTTCAGCTGGCGGCGCAGTATGATGTTTTCTTCTTTGACTTCGCGCGAAGATTGCTGCACCAATTTTTCGATCTGCAGCGCTTGGCCGAAAAGCGAAGAGAGAATTTGTGCAAGGAACGATTGATCTTCAAATTTCGATTGTGACTGAAATTTGAATTCCATATTGAAGACGCCACGGGGTTCACCACCTTCAAAAAACGGTGCGGCGAAAAAGCTGACGATGTCCTCGTCTTCGCGCTGGTGGCCGGTCTTGTTGAGAAACTGGCTGTCTTGTGAGATATCAGAAACGGCGATGGCTTTACGCTGTTTGAATGCCTTACCGGTCACACCCTCACCGGGCGAGTAGCGCCCTTTAGCGATTTCATCGGGGCTGTAATTCAGCGACGCGGCCACCGAGAGCTCATTGGTTACCGAGTCATAAAGGTAAATTGCCGAACGCCGCACGCCGAGTTTGTCCGCCAAAATGCGGATTACCTCTTCGAAAAAAAGTTTAACGTCTGCGTATTTACCCAACACGCCACTGATCTGCAGCAGTACGTCTTGCAGGTGCGTGCGATGGCTTAGCGATTCGACCGAGGTTGTGGTGGTAAAAATCTGTGCGGCATAGTCGGCGAGCGTCTGCAGGTACTCTTCGTGTTCGCCGTTGAATGCATCGAGGCGTTTTGAATCGACAGAAATGACGCCAAAATTCTTATTACCGACTTTCAGCGGTACCGCCAGCTCTGAACGTATGTCTTGCCTGACCGCGATATAATATTTATCTTGCGACGTATCACCCACATTGCGCAGTTTACCGGTGACGATGCAGCGACCCGTAACACCTTCACCGATTTTGAGTTTTACGGTCTTCGGCATGTCCTGCTCAAAGCCGCGGAAGGCTTTAATTTCGAGGAACTTGCGCGAATCGTCGAGTATCGATATCGTTCCGGAATCCGCCCCCGTGAATTCGACAGCGCGATCGAGTAGCGCATTCAACAGCTTATCGCTCGAATCTTGCGTCAGCAGCGATAGCGTGACTTCGTGTAGCGCAACAAGCGGGTTCGTAAAGGCATTCTGCACTGAACCGTGGTCTATTATTTAGACAAGACGGAAAGAAAAGTAGCAAATTGCACACACCGCATAACTTTGGCTCGGGAAACACAAAATAGGTTTACGCCGTTTGGCTGAACTTCAACCACACTCGGTGGTTTCGCGTTTTCCTCTTATTATCCTGCTTCTCGGGCTTTTTACCACAGTTGCCTGCAGTAGTGCAGACAAAAAAAATGCCGCGTCAAAACCTGAGCAAACCGGCCTGACTACTACCCAAGCCGACGCTGACGAAATGGAAGGTGAACTCATTATTTCTGACCCGTGGGAGGGTTTCAACCGGGCAATATTTTCCTTCAACAACGTATTTTTCAAATACATGCTGCAGCCCATCGCGCGCGGTTGGAATTTTATTATCCCCGGCTTTTTGCGACAGGGAATTCATAACTTTTTTAACTGGGCATATACGCCGGGCCGTCTTGTGAGCAATCTGCTGCAGGCCAAGGTCAAAGGTGCAGGAAAAGAAATTGTCCAGTTTGCTATCAATGGCACAGTTGGTGTTCTTGGCTTTTACAATGCTTCCAGAGAAATTTTTTCGCTCGAACAGACTAACGAAGATTTTGACCAGGTCCTCGGTAAATGGGGTGTACCCGAGGGGCCTTACGTCGTCTGGCCCTTCATTGGCTCTTACACCGCACGTGGAACATTTGGCTTCGCCGGCGACGTGCTGATGCAACCGCAGATGGTGATAGTACCGGCATACGTTGAACCTGAAACGCTGATGGCTAATGTAGGTATTGTGGTTGGTGTTTATTCGACGCGGGCGATAAACCGCGTTTCGCTTGACCCTGATGAATACGATAATCTGATCAAAGATTCTATTGACCCGTACGTGTTCATTCGGGATATTTATTTACAGAACACGCGAAAGAATGTAGCCGACTAAATGCGTTTGAATTTTTTTGGCCGTGCTGTTTTGGCGGTGATGATAAGCGCCAGCGCGCTTTTCGCCGGACCGCAAGATGAACTCAAAAAAGCGGTATCGAAGGTACTGCACACCCTCGACAGCAAAAAACCGAAAAAAGAAAAGCGGCAAATCATTTCAGAAATATACCATGCCAATTTCGATCTCGATAAAATGGCTTCGAATACGCTCAAAAGCGACTATCGGCGGCTCGATGACGAACAAAAGAAACAGTTCGCTGAAAGGTTCGGCCGCTTTGTACTCGAATTTTATCTCGATAAGATCGACAAATACGACCGTAACAAGATCGAATTTGTCGGCGAAGAGGTCAAGGGCAGCCGCGCAACGGTCATGACGCTGCTCGAATACCAAGGTAAAATGGCAAAAGTGAACTATATGCTGGCGCAAAAAGATGATCGCTGGCTGGTTTATGATTTCGAGGTCGAAGGTGTGCGCCTGTCGAGCACATACCGTTCGCAATTTGCCAAGGTGCTCAAAGAGAAAGAATTTGACGGTTTGATGGGTGAGCTGAATAAATTGCTCGCAAAGTATAAGAAGTAACGGCTAACTGGAGGTTCTATGGATGCTTTTTCACGCGATACGTATTTCGCGAAAATGAAATTTTTTAAGCTTTTCGGTAACACGATACGCATCTACGACGAAACCAAAACGAATTTGCTGTTATATGTGAAGCAGAAAGCTTTTAAACTCAAAGAAGATATCACAATGTTTGCAGACGAAGCACAGACGAGACCAGTGCTGAAGATCAATGCGCGCAGTATCATTGATTTTAGTGCTGCGTATGACGTGACCGATGCCGCCACAGGTGCAAAAATCGGCGCATTGCGCCGCAAGGGCATGATGTCTGCTATGGTCATGGATGCCTGGGAAATTCTCGACAAAAATGACGCAGTGATCGGCCGGGTGCAAGAAGACAGCTGGATACTGGCGCTGGTGCGTCGTTATCTCGCGAATATTATTCCGCAGAAATTCATGATCTCGATCGGCGAAACGCCGGTCGGCCACGCAAAACAAACCTGGAACCCGTTTTTACCGCAAATGCGCGTCGATTTCAGTGCAGATACGGGCAAGAAGCTCGATCGTCGCCTTGGTCTGGCTGCTGTGGTGTTGCTGCAGGTAATCGAGGGTAAACAGAGCTGAAAAGTCGCAAAGCGACGATTCAAACTATCAGAATCTATTCATCAGTTGTCTGACTGTACTGGCCGACGATGCCCGTCTCCAGCATTTTAAGCAGCGCCTGCGTGCGCTTTTCGATCTGCTGCGCATCGGCCGGCGACACCTGAATTCCTTTGCGGGCCTGAAAAAGTTCGTCGGCGAGGTTAAGCGCCGTAAGCAGAAGCATTTTTACCTGATCGCTCGAAGTCAGCTTGCGCATTTCAGCAATCTTATTATTGACATAGCCGGCAACAGTAGCCATATACTCCGGGTCGGCATCGCCTTTGATGGTAAAGGTCTTACCCATCAGTTCGACATTCACTCTGCGTTCTGCTTCTGGCATGGGTTTAATCCTTCACTTTCCAGCTGCCGTCGGGCTGTTGTATGAGCTCACCCTTGAGCGCTGCCTGCTGGTACTTGTCTTTCTGCGAAGCGAGTATGTCGCGCTCCGTTGCTTTGAATGCCTTATTCGCGCGCTTTTGGTTCTCGACATACCCTTTGGCCGCCAGCAATCTGGCTTCGTTGATTTCTTTCACTGTCTGAATCAGCGTGCGATACGGGCGGCCGAGCTCGGGGTCGTCGGCATTTTCTGATGAGTATTTTTTCCGCATATCGTCAGAGATCTGTACTTTTTCAGAGAACAGGTTTGCCACGAAACCTTTATTGTTTTCACCGACAACGCGGTCTTTCTTCAGCTGCACGAGATGCGGAGTGAAAATTTCAAACTTCAAAAATGCCCGGTACGTATGCGCATTCTCGAGATCCATCGAGCGGCGTTCTTCTTTCGGTTTGGTATCGAGTTGTGCGTGTTCTGCGGTTTTTGCCGAAGAGATCATCCAGACGTCTTTCTCAAGCTCTGTCTGTTCGCCGATAATCTGTTTCTCGATAGCAGTCTTCTGACCTGTGATTGTTACCGGTGGTACGACAATCGTACCAAAACATTGCGCGGTTGCCAACGCTGCGGGTAATAAGGTGGATTTCCAAAGTATGCCCGCGCGCGGCTGCATCAGTCTATGCCCAGTAATTCGACGTCGAAAATCAGATCGGCGTTGGGGGGTATTACGCCGCCCGCACCGCGCGCGCCGTAACCCATGGCCGAGGGAATAAACAGAGTGCGTTTCTCGCCGATCAGCATTCCGGCGACACCTTCATCCCAGCCTTTGATAACCATACCGAGCCCGAGGCCGAACACGAACGGCTGACCCCGGTCGACGGATGAATCGAATTTTCTACCCTTCTGGCCTTTGTCGTCGAGCCAGCCGGTGTAGTGCACGCGTACTTGATTACCGGCCTTGGCAGCTTGGCCGCTACCTTGTTGTGTGATTTCTACTCTCATGGTTACTCGCAATCTAACAGTTCGACATCAAAGATCAGATCGGCGTTGGGCGGAATATCAGCCCCCGCACCGCGCGGGCCATAACCCATTGCTGAAGGAATATAAAGCGTACGTTTCTCGCCGACCTTCATGCCTGCGACACCTTCATCCCAGCCCTTGATAACCATACCTTCGCCGAGTCCGAAAACGAATGGCTTGCGGCGGTCAACGGATGAATCAAATTTCTTTCCCTTCTTACCGTTGACGTTGAGCCAACCGGTGTAATGCACTTGCACGCGCATGCCCTGTTGTGCGACCTTGGCGTCGGCTTTACCCTGTTTGAGTACTTCGTATTGCAACCCGCCGCTTTTGGTAATGCGGCCGGCAAAAACTGCGGCGGGTAAAAAAGCCGCAAGGAGAATAAACATTCTGAGTAGCATGCACCACCAGCACAACTCTGAAATCCGCCGTCCAGAAGAAAAGGAAACTCAATCTGCGCCGTCGAGTAAGAGCGAAACGACTGCGCTGGCACCTTTGGGTAACTGATCGAGCGCGGTTTCTGCCGTGGTTGTACCGGTAATTTTTGCCGCAGCAATAACTCTCTTGCTGGAAATTTCATAGAGGGCAGCGTAATGGTCGACGTTAGTGACCTGGCCGACCGACCCGGCTTTTTCTGCCGTAACAAAGAGCACGTAGTCGAATTTGACGCCGAAGCGATTGCCGCCTTTAACCACCGCGCTCATCGCAATTTGCGCGAGAGGATCAAGGCCCTGCGTACCTTTTTTTTCAAGACCCAGCCGCGCCGCGGTTACAGGCAACTCCAGCGCGGGGGCCGGCATGAGGGGCAAAACATGAATGGAGCCGGCGGCTTCACCTGCGGTCTTGCGGTAGGCATTTTCTACTGGCGGTTGTGCCGAAACACGATCTTGCGCGGCGACGAGTACACCCTTGCCTTTAAGGGAAATATTCGTTCGTGCATCAGGGTAACGCTCGACGGTTTTACATGCACCGAAAGAAATCAATAATATCGCAAAGCAGGATGTAAAAAAGAAACGCATCACTTACGCTTTCGTGAAAGCTGCATCGGTGTAAACGAAATTGAGGGAAAAGGAATAAAAGCCCCTCACCGGTGGTGAGGGGCTCGACTTGGTTACTTTACATTAACCGGAATGGTCTTTTTCGCGCTTGCTTTGCGCGGCAGGGTTACCTGCAGCA
>JAEUSA010000351.1 GCA_016788945.1 Leptospiraceae bacterium | reverse complement strand
GCAGTGCACATTCGGCCATGTTTTCCTTAGCGAGCGACCAGGGTTTGTAGTCGTCGACGACCTTGTTGAGGCTGCGGATGATCGTGAACACCGCTTCGATCGCATTGTGGAATTCGAAGTTCTCAAAAAAGCGCTGGTAGTCTGCCCTGAGGGATTTCAGCGACTCGTCGATGCCGGCAGCGCTCGCGTGGGGTGCCGAGGCAGGGTTTGGACCGCATTCGTATTTCTTGAGCATCGAAAGCGTGCGTTGCACGAGGTTGCCGAGATCGTTTGCGAGGTTGGCGTTGAGGCGGTTGATCATGATCTCTTCAGAGAAGCGCGCGTCAGAACCGAAGTTCATTTCGCGCATCAAGAAGAAACGCAGCGCATCGTTGCCGATCTTGCCCGCGAGCTCGAGCGGATCTTTCGCGTTGCCTAAGCTTTTGGACATCTTCTGGTCGGCGAAACCGAGCCAGTAGCCGTGCACTGAGAGGCGCTTATAGACCGGGATGCCGGCGGCGATGAGCATCGTCGGCCAGTAGACGCCGTGCGGCTTCACGATGTCTTTCGCGATCATGTGGTGCGCATTGGCCCACCAGTCGTTGAACTGTTCTGGTTTTCCATAGCCGGCGGCAGTCACGTAGTTAATCAGCGCATCGAACCAGACGTAGGTGACATAATCTGTATCGAATGGGATCTCAATTCCCCATTCCAAACGCGTTTTGGGGCGTGAGATCGAAAGATCCTCCCCATTCTTGATGAGTTCATCTATAGTACCCAAAACTTCGTTTCGAAAGCCCTGTGGTTCAACGTGAGAGGGGTTTTGTTGAAGTTGAGCCTTCCAGATGGGCAGGTACTTCTGCATGCGAAAGAAGTAGTTTTTCTCTGAAATGACCTGCGGCACGGTCAGGTGGGTGGCGCATTCGCCCTTCTCGTTGAGTTCCTTGTCGGTGAGGTAGCGTTCGCAGCCGAAGCAATATTTGCCCGTGTACTCACCGGCGTAGATGTCACCCGCGTCGTAGATCTTTTGCAGAATCTGCTGCACGACGGCTTTGTGGCGCGGTTCTGTCGTGCGAATAAAGTCGTCGGGGGTGAGGCCTAATTTCTGCCACGCCGACTTGAATGCGCCCGAAATTTCGTCGCAGTACGCCTCGGGAGTTTTACCCTCGGCTGCAGCAGCTTTAACAATCTTGTCGCCGTGCTCGTCGGTGCCGGTCAAGAAGAAGACCTCGCGCCCGGCGAGGCGCTGGTAACGCGCCCAGGTGTCGCAGGCAATCGTCGTGTACGCATGGCCGATATGCGGTCGTGCATTCACGTAGTAGATCGGGGTAGTGATCAATACTTTTTGTTTCATGGTTGCACCACTGCGTCACAGCGGTCACAGAGTCCGCTGGGTTTGAGGTCGCGGTGCAGCCAGCAGCGCGGGCATTTGGGTTTGGCGGATTTTTTGACCTTGAGGCCAGCGGCACCCGTTGTGACGCTCGAAACGCCCAAGAAGCGCAGCAGCGTGCCCTCTTCTACCTTTTGGGTAATCTCGACTTCGACCTCGACGTCTGAACCGACTTCGCCGGCTTTGCGCATCGGCTCAATCGCGGTATTGACCTCGGCGCGGATCTGTTTGAGGTTATCAAATTCTTCAATCAGTTTCTGATTAGCGAAGCGCGTTAGATCGGGCCACGCATTTTCGAAGACGCTCTGGTTGGCGTTGAATGCCCGTTGCGTTTCTTCGGCGGTAAAACTCAAAATCGGCGCCAAGATTGTGACCAGAGTTTCGGTGAGAATCTGCAGCGTGCGAACAGTCGAAAGACGCTTGGCATCTTTCAAATTGTCGCAATAGAGGCTGTCGCGTACCATGTCGAGATAGAGGTTAGAGAGCGTCACGGTACAAAACTGCAGCGTGCGGTGGTAGACAAGGTGGAACTCCGACTTATCGTATGCATCGGTAACCTGTGTGACGAGCTCAGCCGCTTCAGCCAAGACCCATTGGTCGAGCTTCTGCGTGATCGCCGCGTCTGTAAGCCCGGCGGCGTCCTTTCCGTCTTTGGTGTTCCCCAACAGATAACGCAGGGTATTGCGTATCTTACGGTACGCATCGCCGAGATGATTAATCATTTCGGGACCAATCTTGTTATCGGTGCGGTAATCTTCAGACGAGACCCATAGGCGCAGAATGTCAGCGCCAAATTTGTTGATGATGTCGGCGCGCGGGCTCATGCCGTTGCCCAAAGATTTCGACATCGCCCTGCCCTGCTGGTCGAGAATATAACCGTGCGTCACGACCTTCTTGAAGGGGGCTTTACCGGTTAAGGCCAACGCTGGCCACAGCGACGATTGGAACCAGCCGCGATGCTGGTCTGAACCTTCGAGATACACATCTGCCGGGTAGCCCAGTTCTGGGTTCTGCTGGAGTACCGCGTACCAGCTCACCCCGCTATCAAACCAAACGTCGAGGATGTCGCTCTCTTTTTCAAACTCGCTTTTGCCGCATTCGCTGCATTTCGTACCGGCCGGTAAAAGTTCGGCGGCCGGCTTTTCATACCAGACCTCGACACCGTCTTTTTCGACTTTATCGATGACATGGTTGAGCGAAGCTTCGTCGAGATGTACGTGGCCGCAGGCCTTGCATTGGAATGCGGGTATCGGCACGCCCCAATAGCGCTGACGGCTGAGACACCAGTCTGGACGGGTTTTGACCGCCGCGGTGAAGCGGCTTTCACCCCATTCGGGAATCCACTCGACCTTTTTGATTTCGGCGAGCGCCAGCTCGCGCAACGGTTCGATTTTCATGAACCACTGCGGTGTCGCGCGCATGATCAGCGGCTTGTGCGAGCGCCATGAGTGTGGGTACTGGTGTTTAAACGTGGATGCCTGAAGCAGCGATCCATTTGCCCGCATTTTTTCAATGATGAGAGGATTCGCTTCGAACACGGATTTGCCTTCCATTTCGGCAAATTCTTTCGTATACCGACCGCGGTGGTCGACGGGAGATAATACCTCGAGGCCATATTTAAGGCCGACGTTGTAGTCGTCTTGCCCATGGCCCGGTGCAGTATGCACGATGCCCGTACCGGCTTCGACCGTCACATGGTCGCCGAAGATCACTTTCGATTCGCGGTCGATGAACGGATGACGCACTTTGAGCTTTTGGATTTCGGCGATGGAAATCGGCGTCTCGGCCATAGCCTTGAGATTGGCCACTTCGAGCACTTTCGGTGCGAGCTCTTTGGCCAAGAGGAGTTTTCCCTGTTCTGTCGTAACGACTACATATTCAATTTTCTCACCGAAGCAGACCGCGAGGTTCGCAGGCAATGTCCAGGGTGTGGTCGTCCAGATGACCACAGACATTTCCGGTTGGTTTTCTACCGTAAATTTTACGTAGACCGAGGGTGACTCGTGCTCCTCGTATTCAATTTCCGCTTCGGCATGCGCCGAGGCGGTAGTGGCGTCCCAATAGACAGGCTTTTTCCCTTTATATATGAGATCCTTCAGGAACAGATC
>JAEUSA010000292.1 GCA_016788945.1 Leptospiraceae bacterium | reverse complement strand
CTTTCTGAACGATAACCATATTGCCGGCCACGTCGGCATCTACATCGATGAAGAACGATTTATACACGCCCCAAAAGAAGGCGCAGTCATCCGCTATGAAAAGCTGAAGCATCCCTACTGGCAACGGCGTTTCGTCGAGATACGCTCGGTACTATAGCTTATTGAGAACAGCTTATCACTTTAATGACATTGATGTCATTTTTTTTGGCACTCCGCCACATAGTTAAGGCATATTATGTCAGATGCGGTGAAAACTGCAGAAAAAAGGTGTGGACACGCGCTATGCGGTACCCAAGGGTACGGTTCACACTACACGTGTTAAAGGAGACTCAATGAAAAAGCTCACAGCTATCGCTATGATGCTACTGTCCGCTTCTACCGCTTTTGCGTGGAAGGGCCAAACCCACAGCCGTCTTTCGCAAGATGCGATCGACCTCTTGAACAGCATGACGACAAATCCACAGGCGCAGGCCGCCGTGCAAAAGCTGATCAGCCGTTATGGCTCACTTTCAGCCGCAAAAACCGCTTATGGTACGCAGGCGAAAGATGAAGATATCCCACAACCCAACTATCCATTGGGCAACGACATCTGGTTTGATGCTTGGTGGTCATGGTCGCGCAACGGTTCTCCATCTCTCTTCGGTCTGGTGGATGTCGCCTACTATGTCGCGCTGTCACACTTTGTGAACGCCTTCAACACATCACCATACGCTGATTCGCATGCGCAGAAGCCGATGGGCTATAACTACTATCGCAGCCGCGCGCTGTATAACCTCGTTGGTGATAATTTTACCGGTGACTATGACTGGGTCGCTGAAGCGTACAACTATAACCTCAACCCAACCGGTAGCACGATTACACGCATGAAAAATCTCTGCGGCGGTTCTTGCCGGTTCTCTACCTCAGGTTTTGATAAAGATTATCAAGATGTAAACCACGTCTCTGGCGCGAGCGCTTGCGCTGCTCTGATTGACGGTCCTTCAGGATATGTTGCGAGCGGTAACCTCACTCTGATCGCCCGCTGCTACCACTACATCGAAGATGCGTCACAGCCGCACCACGCGGGTGCTTACTATGGCAAAGACCATACGGATTTCGAAGGTTTTGTTGAAGACAACTACTACAATCCTTCTTATCAGCTGAGCCAGACTCCGGCGAAACTTGCCGAGGCGCAAGCGCTTTATCCGCTGTTTGCTAACATGTCAGCGGAAAACATCGTCAAAACGATGGCACAGTGGTCGACAACCAACTGCTACGCAGTCTATACCAATGACTACACGAGCAATGAAAAAGCCTGTGCAGAAAAACTGCTACCGCGCATTCGTGCCGCAGTCGCAGCGATGACAGCGAACACAATCGCGCGTCGTCCGTAACTAAAACTTGAACGGGGTCGCGGGTTCATACCCGCACCCCTGATTTTATACCCATGAAAAAAATATATCACGCCATTATACTTTCTACTGTTAGTGCAGTTCTCTTCTGCTCGGGCAAGGTAACTTATGACCTGAACGAAACGGGAGTCATCGCCATCTCCGGTGAGCTGCGCGTTCCGACGCGGGTTTTTCAGGCTTTTTTTGATGCCATGAAGCGCTCGGCGCTGCCCGAAAGAAAAGACCCGCGCGCAGCATTGTTTATGCTGATTGCCGATGAATACCTTGCGGCGGAATACAAAAAAAACAAAGGCGGCAAGATCGACGCGCTCATCGCCGGCGAGATGCAGAAGGTCTACCTCGAAACCCTCGCATACTATATCCGCGATAAAAATCCCGAGGCGCTCTACAAAACATATGTCAAGAGCATCACCGCGCCGGACGTCAGAACGCAGAAAACACTGTTTAATGAAAAGGCCGAAGCCGCTTACACGAATGTACCCCTGTTGCGCGAGCTGTCTGACAAGGTGATTGTGGCAACCTACGGAAAGGACAGCCGCAAGCTCACTTACTCAGCGTTGTTTGATTCGTTGCCGCACAACGGCAAACTGCATCTGTTCACCGCGCCGCATGAAGAATCACTCAAAGAGATGATACACACCTATTTGCGCAATGAATTTCTCAAAGATTTTGTACTGTCTGCGAGCGAAGCCGAAAAGGCCGAGTACGCGGCGCTCAAGCGCGTAGCGGAAAACAGTATACTCTCGCGCAATTTCCGTTATGATATGGGCATGGAAAACGCGAACCCGCACGCCGAAAATTCGGCGATTAAAGAACGGGCCAAATCGGTATCCCTGAGCCGCATTAAAGAATATTATGCAGCCAACAAAGACAAATATAAAGAAGTGCAGACCGTCGACTGCCGCCACATCAGGCTCAAAAATTATGAACAGGCGGTAAACCTGCGCGACCAGATCGAACACGGCGCCGACATGATTGCGTTGGTGAAGAAACATTCGCTCGCCGACGACAAAAATGCCGCCGAACCCGGCCTCATTCGCGGCATCACCAATGACCCCAAATTGCACGAAAAGCCGCGCCTGCACACACTGTGCATGATGCCGAAGCAGGGTGAGGTTGAGTTGGTGCGTGACGGTGAATTTTACGAAATTGTCAAAGCAGAGAAACGAGTCGACGGATATCCCCCACTCGATGACACCACGCACCTCAAAGAAGATCTCGCACGCGAAATCGCGGCGCTCGACTTGAAGGCTGAATTCGACGCGAAAAAGAAATCAATTCTGAAAAGAGTTGATATCAGGATCAACAACGCCGAACTGGGCAAGATCAAATGAAACCGCGCAATCTGATTATTGCCCTCATCGCCGCGCTGGCGGTTTTTTATTTTCTCACGCGTGAGGGAGAAAAACCCGCATCGCAGACGCAGAAAAGAAGCGACGAAGTTCAGGTGATTGCGTCGCGCGAAAATTCAGCTGATTACCAGCCCGACCTCGAAAGTTACCGGCTCGAGCGCGAGAGCGTGCTGTTGTCAAACAATATCGCCGGGCCGCGACTTAAACCCGAATTTGCCGGAATGCCTGCCTACCGGCAATCAAATCTGCGCCTCAAGGTACCCGCGGGCCCTATTGATGATTATGGCGCCCCGTTGTTTGTACCGTCTGAAACTGCGATGACAGACCCGAAAATTTTCGAACAGGAACTCGCTAAACA
>JAEUSA010000239.1 GCA_016788945.1 Leptospiraceae bacterium | reverse complement strand
CTTTCTGCCGTCGCAGATTTTCAATATTACACCGACAGTGGTACGGAGAATAAAATTACTTTTGCGGCTTTCAAAGAGAGACCCGAACGCGTGATGCAGGGCATGACAACTTTCTTTTCGGCGCAAAAAAGTTTTTTACAAAGCCGCGACCGGGCGCACGGTATTCTCACACCCCAACTGGTGATGAGAGCCGCTGACGCCGAACTCTACCATCTCGCTTATGAAAGTTATTCGCGTCCGGGGTACCTCGCCGAAACGGTCGAAAACAACGCGCTGATTTTGCTGCACCGAAAACGCGAAGTCACCTGGCTATTTATTCTCGACGGCAATGATTTCTCTGGCCGTGAATTTCTATTACACAGAATTATCAGCGGATTTCGTTGAGCAAGACGATTGCCTGACAGATAATCGCTTCACCGCGGCCCGCCGCATCGAGTTTCTCATTGGTACGCCCTTTGATGCTCACGCGATCGATACTGACGCCTAACAAATCAGCGACGGCGCCGCGTAGCTGATGGCGCACCGGAGCTATTTTTGGCTGCTCGCAGATAAGATTACAATCAAGGTTGGCAATCTCATAGCCAGCACTGCGCATGCGCCCAAGCGCAAAAACCAGAAAATCGGCGCTCTTGCGGTTGCGATTTTTTTCATCACCGGGCGGAAAATAATGACCGATGTCGTGGTCAGCAAGGGCGCCCAAAATGGCATCGGTGATAGCGTGCAACAACACGTCAGCGTCAGAATGTCCGTCGAGGGAAAACGGTGCGGTAATTTCAATGCCCCCGAGAACCACGCTCGCTGCACCGCCATTGGCGGGCAGCTTGGTACGGTGGATGTCGTAGCCTAAACCGATACGACACGAGGTCATTGGGTTTTTCACGGCCATGGATGGCCTCCGCGTGAAAATCCGATACGACACGAGGTCATTGGGTTTTTCACGGCCAGGGATGGCCTCCGGGTGAAAATCCGATGCGACACGATGTCGCAAGGTTTTTCACGGCCATGGATGGCCTCCGCGTGAAAAACCGATGTGTACCGTTATCTGCCCCCTCGATAAGCTCAGGGCAAGCTCCTGCAACATGCTCAGGGCGACCATGTCATGCTAAACTTGTCGAAGCATAACGCCGGGAAAGGCAATTAGTCCCCGGCTGCCACAACTTTTACGGTGGGCAGACTGGTAAATTGCGTCGGTGCGCTCGCTTCTTCGGCTGTGTCGGGCTCTGGCGGCAATGCCAGCAGGCGTTCAACTTCCTGCACATCTTTGTCCCCCCGACCCGAGAGGCAAATGAGAATCAGCGGGTTCTTTTTTCCCTGCTTGCGCATCTGTTCAATATGGTTTTTCGCCGCAGCTACCGCGTGCGCAGATTCCAGCGCGGGAATGATGCCCTCTTCTTGCGCGAGATCCTGAAAGGCCTCGAGCGCAGCTTTGTCGCGCACGGCAACATATTCGGTTCTACCCTGCTTGAGCAGATAGGCATGTTCGGGGCCGACACCCGGGTAATCTAAGCCCGCAGAAATCGAATGCACATCGTGTACTTGCCCGTCGGGCGATTGTATGATATAGGTCAGTGCTCCCTGCAGCACTCCGGGTTTGCCTGCGGTCAGTGAGGCGGAATGATTACCCGGCGTCATGTTTCTGCCGCCGGCTTCCGCGCCAATCAATTGCACTTTCGTATCTTTGAGAAATCCGTAGAACATGCCGATCGAATTCGAGCCACCGCCGACGCAGGCAAACACCGCCTGCGGCAACTTGCCCTCTGCCTTCAAAATCTGTTGGCGGGCTTCACGGCCGATAATCGACTGGAACGTACGCACCATCGTGGGATACGGATGCGGGCCAATCACCGAGCCGATGAGATAATAGGTATCATCGACGTTACGTGCCCAATCACGCAGCGCTTCATTCACCGCGTCGCGCAACGTGCCATGCTCGCCACCGACGCCTTGCACCGTTGCGCCTAAAAGTCGCATGCGAAAACCGTTGAGCGCCTGCCTGCGCAAATCTTCGGAGCCCATGTAGATATGCGCTGGTATCTTCATCAGCGCAGCGGCGGTTGCCGTCGCGACCCCGTGCTGGCCTGCACCGGTTTCAGCGATGATCCGCTTTTTTTTCATTTTCGAGGCAAGCAGTGCCTGCCCGAGAGTATTGTTGATTTTGTGCGAACCCGTGTGCAGCAGATCTTCGCGCTTGAGATAGATTTGCGCGCCATAGCGTTTAGAAAGGTTTGCTGCATAGGTCAGCAACGACGGTCTGCCGGCGTAATCGTTATAAAGGCCAAGGAGTTCTTTCTCAAATTTCTTGTCGCGGCTGTATTTTTTCCAGGCGGCATTGAGTTCATCGAGCGCCGGTATCAGCAGTTCAGAAACAAACCGCCCGCCAAAGTCGCCGAAATAACCTTCGGGGGTGGTCAGAGCCGGGCGGTTCTCTACGGGCTTTTTCGCCGGTTTCGTTTTAGCCTTTTTCTTGCTCGCTGCCATTTTTCCCCTGCCGCCTCAGAAATCTTCTTCTGCTTCTGCGACGGTTCCGTAAATTTCAAAGACTTTGTCGAGCATCGTAATCTGCAGAAGGTTCAGAATATTCTGCTCGGTAACTACCAACCGCAATTCGCCGTTGGCCTGGCGGCATTCGTCGGAGAAGCGCGCCAATAAACCCAGTGCCGAACTGCTGATATGGCCTACCTGAGTCAAATCGACAATCACCTTATGCTGGTTTTTGCCCGCAAATGCATTGAGAGCGTCTTCCACTTCATAGACGCGCTGTGAGCGCAATGCCCCTGAAAGTGACAATTTTGCCACCGGTTGCTCTTCAAGCCGTTTCATTCGCGGTGCGGCATTATGTCACATCTTTGGTACAGGTCAAGCACAATAGGACGGGGAGGTATCGGGGCTGCGCGGCAGGTCGCGCAGCCCTATCGCTATTCTTGGTGTCGATTGACGATGTGACAAAATCATAGTTTTTGCCGAAATGTTAACCCGTCCATTGGCACGGCGACACCTCTTTATCGTAGTGTCATTCTTCGTGCTGTTTGCAGCACACTGCGCATCCGCCGGAGCAAAAAAACTCCCGGCGACGGTGGTCGCTGAGGGAACTGATTTCGCTTTTACCAGAAACGATCGCCTCACCTGCTCTATGGCCCCCGCCGGCAGCCTATGCGTAGAACCCGCGGGCGCCAATGTCGCCTTTGCGGACGCGGCGGCGGTCAGCAATGCAGATTACAGCCGCTGCGTCGCCGACGGACAATGCGTGCCAAACGCTTATTATAAAAACCGCGCGCAGGCGGCACTTGCTGCTGCGTCATTACCGGCGCTTGGCCTGCCATTCGAAGCGGCCATGCAATACTGCGCTTGGGCAGGCAAGCGCATGCCGACCAGCGCCGAACTCAGCTCCGCGGCGGGGCTTTCGGGGTTCAGCGCGTCGGGTTACGGCGAATGGACCAATGACTGGCAGGTGGCAAACGAAGCACAGTGCACGGTACAAGACGGCAAAACTGTCAAAAACATCTGCGAACCGAAAAATCCAATGGGTGCTTGTAGCGGCGTATTCGGATGCTACAAAGCCCTGAAGCAAAAACTCGTCTTCGATGCGGCGACGCGCACCACTTCAGCGCAGACTATCGATACGAAGAGCAATACGGCATTCCGCTGCGTCAGCGAGAATCTGCCACCGACAACACGCCCGCCGTGGATGATCGCCGCCCCGCCGGCGCCGCTCGGCGATCCGGCGCCGCCAAGTGCAGCCGAACTCGCGCTACTGCACAACATCGGCGAAACCGATGTGCTGAACAAGCCGATTTGCAAGGCTAAGTACACCTCACCCGCGCATTGTAAAGATCCCGTAACTTACTTCACGCCAAATGAATCACAGAACTATATGTTCGCGCCGTATATCCGCAATCTCGGTGGTGGTTATGCAGGCGTGGCCGCCGACGCTAACTATTCGTACATCGCTCTAGCAAAAAGCCGGTTCGTGTGGCTGTTCGACTTTGACGTCAACATCAACGCACTACACCGCATTATTCGCGCATTGGTGTTAGAGAGTGAAAACGTGCAGCAGTTTCTCGGTCGTTTTAAGAAGAGCCGCCTCAAAGAAAGCCTCGAGATTCTCGCCAAACACTACGCCGATCGCAGCGACCTTGACTTCATTCAGCAAGTGTACCGTAACAACTATGAAGCGCTGGGAAAACATTATGCCAAAAGCGCTGCGGCCGATAAGAAGCAGGGTGATTTCGGCTGGCTGCGCCACGCGGAGCATTATCGTTATATCCGCCTGCTTTACCAGCAAAACCGCATCGCCATTGTTCCGGGTGATATGCTGAAAGATAAGTCGATGCGCGCCATCGGCCGGTCGGCGCGTGCGCTCGGTGTACCGATTCGCGTCTATTATCCGAGCAACGCTGAAGAGTTCTGGGATTACAGCACGAACAATTCGAACTACAAGAAAAATATTCTGTCGCTGCCATTCGACGAAGCTTCGATCACTTTTCGCTCGGTGCACGAATATCCCTGGCACCCTGCGCATCGCAAAGGCTTCAAAGGTTTCTGGCACTATGTCGTGCACGGCGCTTACAACTACCAGAAAAAACTGCTGCTGCCGCACTACGACTATATGGACTTTTTCAAAATGCACCGGGTCGTCTCGAAAGAACGCGCCGACTTCAGTACGATTGAAATCCCCGCTGCCTTACCCGCCGGCATTCTCGAGCAGGGCAATTAGAAGGATTTCATGCGTACCCGGATATTCCTCTACACGGTCGCTGCTTTCACGTTTGGTCTGCATTGTTCACGCGTGGCAGCAGCCAAAGAATGTTCACAAGAAATCGCCGGTATGAAATGTATACCTGCGGGTACGTTCGTACGCGGTTCGGACAATCATCTGAATGATGAAAAGCCCGCGCAGAAAATTTTTATATCCACCTTTTATATGGATACCTACGAAGTCACCAACGCCGATTTTCAGGAATGCCTCGATGCGGGCAAATGCCGCGAATGCCTGAAAAACAAGACCTGCGATTACGTTGGCGCTCGCTATGGCTGGCGCTACAAGAAGCCAAAACAACCCGTTTCTGGCGTCAGCTGGTTTACCGCAAAAGAATACTGTGAATTCCGCGGTAAAAGATTGCCGACAGAAGCTGAATGGGAAAAAGCCGCGCGCGGTCCCGACGGCAATCTTTACCCGTGGGGTAACGAACCCGCAGACTGCACACGCGCGATCATCCAGATCGGCGAAGGTAACAAGGGCATCAAGGGATGTTTCGCAAAACGTCTCGAGCCACCGTGGCATATGCATACCGCCGAAGTCGGCTCGCGCCCGGCTGGTGTGTACGGACTCTACGACATGGCCGGCAATGTGCATGAATGGGTAAATGACTGGTACGCCAAAAGTTACGCCGCATGCGGTGAAGCCTGCACGGGTAAAGACCCCAAGGGCCCTTGCGCCGGTGCGGATAAATGCCCTGGTTACACGATGCGTTCCGTGCGCGGCGGCTCATGGTGGTGGACTGCTGACTATGCACGCGGTTCAAAACGGCGCGCCAACGTACCCGGCAATATGCCGATGGCCGACTATCACCATTTCGGCTTCCGTTGTGCGAAAGATGCGGCCCCTTAAAACCCGCCTGCTCTCGCTTTGTCTCGCACTGTCGCTTACGGGTGCCGCTGAGGCCGCAAAAATTTATGCATTAAAATATGGCGAGAGCACGTATAAGGCTTCGCTGGTAAATACTCTGGCCAAATCGCGCCTCGTGCGCCTGAACTGGTTGTTCTATGTCATAGAAACCGGTACGCCGGCGCAATACACTCTGATCGACACGGGTTTCTCCGCTGCAGAGCAGCGCCGGCGCTTCGGTCTCACCCGCTACAACGCAGCAGAATCACTGCTGCAGAGCATCGGCCTCAAACCGGAAATGATCAGCCGGGTGATTCTGACGCATACGCACTTCGACCATGCCGGCAACCTTGCCCTCTTTCCGCGCGCACGAATCACTTTGCACGCTGCAGAATACGAAGCGCTGTCTGATCGCCGCACAGCCGCCTTTCTCGCCGCGGCAAAGTCACAGGGGCTGCTCGACATCATCACCGCATCTCGGTCGCAACTCGGGGATTTTGAAATTATCCATACCGGCGGCCACACGCCCGGTTCAATAGCCATTCAATGGCGCGCGCCGAAAAACACGTTTGTGTTCACCGGCGACGAATGTTATTTTGCTGCTGCCTGCCGCGCCGGCATTCCACTTCCCAAAGCTTCTGCGTTTTCCGTAGCGCGCAATACAGAGTTTATCCGCGCACTGAACCCGCAACATGTTCTGCTCACCGGCCATGAGACCGAACCCTTAGGCGGCAAGTGGATCAACGACAATGTCTATCTGATCGAAGCTGACTAACGGAGAAAAGACACGTGCATGTCGCTGCGGCGGCGTAGAAACGGCGTCGTGTGCAGCACATGCGGTATAGCAAAAGCCGGTAGATTAAAATGCGACAGACGCTGGCGTTTGATGTCGCTTCCTCTGTAAGGTTGCATTTTGGTAGCCGTGCGAATGTCTTTGCCCACGTTCCAATAGTAGGGCTGGTATGGATTGGTTACAATATCGATGATCACATTACCCTTTTTATTGCGAAAACGGATGATGCC
>JAEUSA010000214.1 GCA_016788945.1 Leptospiraceae bacterium | reverse complement strand
GAAGCTGAGAAAGTAGCCTGCTGATCAAATGACCAGCAGGCTCGAGAAAATCAAGAGTGTTCTTCGATGTACTTTTGTACGTCGCCGACAGTCTGAATTTTTTCTGCGTCTTCGTCAGGAATTTCGATACCGAATTCCTCTTCGAGCGCCATTACCAACTCAACAGTGTCGAGTGAGTCTGCACCGAGGTCGTCGATGAAGTGGCTCTCGTTTGTGATTTCGCCTTCGTCAACACCGAGTTGCTCAGCGATAATCTTTTTTACTTTGCCCATGATTTCTTCTGTTGAAGCCATTTGGGTCTCCTTTTGGGGCGGATTGAAAACGCGCTGCGTTTTCCCGCCCCAAAAGGAGCGGGGGGATTATTTAAGGGGCTTTGCCCCTTAAGATCCCCGCGTTGCGAGAACAAGTTCGTCCCGTTTTTTATTTTGCCATAATTTTCATATAATCAAAATTATAGGCCGGCAAGGCCGCCATTGACGTGCACACATTGCGCCGTCACATAAGCGGAAAGGTCTGACGCGAGGAACAGAATAACTTTGGCAATGTCTTCTGGCTCACCCGGTCTTTTGAGAGGAATAGCAGCAATCATTTGTTCCCGCAGTTTTTCGGGAATTTTGTCGGTCATCGGGGTCTTGATAAACCCGGGGGCTACAGCGTTCACGCGTATGCCCATTGGCGCCAATTCTTTACCTAAAGCATAGGTAAAACCCAGCACGCCTGCTTTTGAAGCGCTGTAGTTTGCCTGGC
Organism: Leptospiraceae bacterium; assembly: GCA_016788945.1. GTDB lineage: Bacteria > Spirochaetota > Leptospiria > Turneriellales > Turneriellaceae > Turneriella. Next base: position 14,322 of record JAEUSA010000214.1, on the reverse strand, counting down.
CCGGGTTACCGCCCGCAGCAATGGAGCTGATATTGACGATTGCACCTTTGCGTGCCTTACGCATATGGTTCACGACCGCGTGCGCGCAATTATAGGTACCCGTCAGGTTAATATCGATAACTTTTTGCCACTGATCGGGCTTCATTCTGAGAAAGAGGCCATCCATAGTAATACCGGCATTATTGACCAGCACATCGATTTTGCCCCATTTTTCAGCGGCTTTGTTGGCAAGGGCCTCGGCCTGCTCGTATTTTGACACATCGCAGGCCATGGAGATGGTTTCAACACCCATTTTAGCTATTTCTTGCGCTGTCTGCTCGGCGGTTGCCGCATCGATGTCTGTGATGACAAGCTTGGAGCCCATCGCAGCAAATTTTTCCGCGATACCACGGCCAATGCCGCGACCTGACCCCGTCACAATGACGACAGCGTCTTTCAGATCTTCGAAACCATACTTCATCGGCCATAATCCGACCCCGAAACACTGCGGCAACGATTTGGACGGAGCATACACAGGATATTTTGTCTCATGCAAAAGTGTCAGAATTATGTATATTGACTACCTTAGCAGCGGAGAAGATTCTGGAAACTTTCTTTGTTCAACTCTGGCCAATAATCTCTTTCGGCCTCGTGACGGGCCTGACGCCGGGACCGAATAATACCCTGCTTATGATTTCCGGAGCAAATTTTGGCATGCGTGCCACCGTGCCACATCTTGCCGGGGTGATATTCGGATTCCCGACGATGGTATTCACTGTCGGCATGGGATTAGGCCAGTTCTTTTCTGCTTATCCGCTTTTGCATACGATTCTGAGAATCGCCTGCGTGTTGTGGATCTTATGGCTTGCAGTCAGGTTGATAGGTTCGCGCAAGAAGGATGCCGATAGTGCTGAAATCGGCCAGCCAATTTCTTTTTTCGCAGCCGCGGCCTTTCAATGGATTAATCCGAAGGCGTGGATAATGGCTGTGGGTTCTATTGCCTTATTCGTTCCGGTGGGTACAGATACACTTATCGGTGTTGCACGGGTGACTTTGGGATTTTTTCTCGTGGCCATACCCAGCTCATTGACCTGGTGCATTTTTGGCGCTGTTATCGCGACATATTTGAGCACAGATTTTCGCGTACGCGTGTTCAACATCATAATGACACTACTGCTCATTATTTCGATCGTGCCTGTACTTTTTTAACTTTACCGGATAAAAAAGCCGGGTAAGCATGGACACTCACTGGCTTGCCTCTATGCTGCTCAAAGAGCATCGTAACAGACGATTATCATGGGAGGTCACATGCAAAAATTATATTCTATCGCGATTCTACTTCCCGACTCGATCGAAGAGTTGATTCTGCAATTCAAAAGAGAAATTGCCCAGCGCTTCCACTCGGTTGCGGCGTTAAAACCGAATGCATTGATCACTATACAGTCACCTTTCTTCTATGATGAGAAAAACCTCAGTGAACTCAACGATCAGCTGAGTTCAGCGTTTGCTACCGCGTCTCCGTTTCAGGTTGAACTGCAAGATTTTGGCGCCTTTCCCGCGCATACGATTTTTGCCGCGATCAGCAACTTTCTTCCGTTTCAGCGACTGCGTGACGCGATATTTCGCCGCCTGAAAGGTTGCCCGGGTTTTCCCGCGGCGGCACTCGGTTCAAACCGCATTACGCCGCATGTTACGATTGCGCAACACGATCTCGAGCGACGCGAATTCGACGAGGCGTGGAGCGAATTCTGTCAGCGGGAATTTTCCGCGCAATTCACCGCCGCGGCCGCACACCTGATGGAGTTGCGCGGTAAATGGCGCTCAGTCCATGAATTTCCGTTTCGCGGCGAACGGCGTGAAAACCACAGCCTCGAACTATTCTGCGCCTAAAAATTCGAGTATCTGCGCGTGCGTTTTCGCCGGTTCGTCTACGGTCGGAATATGCCCCGCGTTTTCCAGCTCAAGAAAATCAGCCTTCGGGATTGCCTTGCGCACCAATGCGGCATTGGCAAACGGTATGACTTTGTCTTTTTTACCCCATATCAACAGCACCGGCAAAGACGTGCGGCCGACGCGCGTATAGGTTTCTTCTAAGCCCGTCAGGTTCATGTGACGCAGAGTTGAAACAATCGCGTCGGCATAACCCGCATACTCCGTCTGTTGCAGCGCTTCAGATGCGATGGCCGGGGGAATTGCAGTCGAAACGATGTTCGCCATACTTTTCTCCAACGCGCGACGCGCTCCGACACGACCAATATAATCACCGATCAACGGAGCTTTCGCTATCTTCGCGGCCGCCGGTGTTTCCATGGGAAATCCGGCTGGCGCAATCAAAATTAACTTCTCAATCTTCTTGGGATATTTGTCCGCAAAACTTATCGAAATGGCCCCCCCCATGGAAAGCCCGCAAAGAATTATTTTTTGCTTGGGAAAAATCTTATCAGTGAGATCCTTAAGTTGTGTCACATAGAGATCCGCGTCGTACTTCGCATTTGGCCTGTCGGAAAAGCCGCGACCGTAAAGATCATATCGAAGTACAGTATGACCGGCATCGTTCAATGCCTGAAATGTGTTCTGCCAGATCACAGAGGGCATGGAAAAACCATTAACGAGAACAATGGGCACACCCTCGCCTTCTCTGAGTTCATAGGCGGTGCTCCCGACGCTCAAGCGAATCGACTTTTTGCCACTTTTCGCACGGATCTCATCGGTCATCGTCGGTTTGCCAACTCTCAGCCAAACATGGTGCAGCCAAACACTGACGAGCAGCAGGGCAAACAGCCAGAACAGTTTCTTACGCATGGACAAGCCGGGCACAGCCGCAACAGCGTGTCACCCATAACTTTCTTGCCGGGCGATTACTTTGTCGTGCGTGTATAAACACCATCCCAATCAGCGTTGGGGGGATTCGCTTTGTAAATCAGGCAGCGTTCGGTGAGCAATCGCGACGACCGATCTGAAGTATTGAGTGCGTGCTGAGCGGCTTTGAAGTGCGCGATGGCCGTGTCCCACGATCTTTCGAGGTAAGCGGCAAGTCCCTGCTCATAGCGCGAAACAAATTCGGCGTGTTTGGCGTTCTCTTTTCCCTTCGGACAGATAATCTGGTATAACGTAACCGGTTGCGATTTGCCTTTGACGCGCACCACATCGATGCGACGAGTGAAAATTCGATCTTTGACCTGCTCGTAAACCGCATCGCTTGCCAAAATCGAAACACCGTAATCCTTGCCCGCAGCCTCAAGGCGCGCCGCGAGATTAACGGTGTCACCCATCATCGTGTACGATGCGAGCGCGTCGGTTCCCATGAACCCGACCTTGGCTAATCCCGTATTGAGACCAATGCGGAATTTCATCGACTGCGCTTCGGGAATGTATTTATTTTTCGCCGTCCAGTCTTTTCTCAATTCAACCAGTTTCGCCTGCATTTTGATCGAAGCCATCGTCGCTTTGTAAACATGGTCATCGACATCGAGCGGCGAATTGAAGATACCGACGATTGCATCGCCGATATACTTGTCGAGAACACCCTCATGATCTTTAAGAATAATTGTCATCGCAGATAAATATTCGTTGAGCAGCGCGGCAAGTTCTGGTGAGGTTAGCTTTTCCGAAATCGTCGAAAACGATGCAATGTCAGAAAAGAATGCTGTAATATTTTTTTCACTTCCCCGTTTTAATGCCTGCAGGTCTTTCATCGCCTCTGCAACCACGACGGGATCAATCATCGAACCCAAAATACCCTTGATTTTTTCGCGCTCGTTGAGGCCACTCACCATTTGGTTCAACGCCACGGTCAGGTTACCGAATTCGTCGGAACCGCCGTGTTCAAACTCAACCGACAAGTCACCCTTGCCTACCGCTTCTGCACTGCGGATAATGCGTTTGATTTTCTGTACGACGATACCGGAAATATAGATCGCGAAGAGAATCGAAACGAGGCCGATCAGTACCGCTGACACCATGATCTTGTTGCGGTTAGTGGTTACGAGCTTCACACCCGCAGTGTGGTCGACGAGCGTGCGCATGATACCGGTGAGGTTATCTTGCAAAATGAGCACCGCAAAGGCCGGTTCAACGCCTTTGAACAGGGGTTTCGAATCTAACTCCCAGAGTAATTCTTCGGCTTCACTGCGCGATTTGGCAATCTGGCCATTCGTGTAGAGCCTTTTGAGAGCATCGGGTGCAGTTTCTGAGGTCGCATCGGCGACCCATTTTCGCAGCATTTGCCAGCGTTTGCGCGCCAGATCGCGATCTTTCGGCTTTTCGAGATAATGCTTAAGCTCGAATTCATCGTTTTCGTAACGCAGCATAATCGAATCTTCCCACGCTGCCTCGCGCAGCACGCGCAACGATTCGAGCGCGGCATCGGTTATTACATCGGGCTGCTTTTTGCCCAACAATTCTTCAAGTGCGCGGTCGCGTTCTTCGACGAGCTTGCGGTATGTTTTGTAGTGCGTAATGAATTCGCGGTCATAATACGGCGGCACCGGCGGTTTTTTTTCCCGCAGCGTTTTCAGGCGTGCTTTAATTTTCGGATACAGCTGACCGATTTCGGCGGCCACCTGATTATCTTTGGAAAGAAATTTTTTCTTTTCGGCCAGCTTTGTCTGTGCGGCAATCATGGTCTGCGCCCACGCCGTGGAATTCGGTCGTTGGAAAAGCGGCGAATACAGCGCCTGTATTTCGAGACCGTTCCACTGCAGTGCGGTCGTATCGCCGCTCATGTCACGCTGCGGCGCACTGATGAGCAGCGGGAATACTTTGCGCAGGCTCTGCTCTAATACGGCGTTATCACCCAACGGGGCAAGCGGGCTCTCGGTACCGAGCAGATTCGTGTCGAACGAAGCTTCGATTTTTTCCGTTGCCGTCAGGTCGGTCACGGGAAATGTCTGGATGCGGAACAATTTTTTTTCAAGACCGGTATCTTCGATAATTTTTTTGCGAGAGGGTATGAGTAATGCGGCTATTTTCGCATCCAGCTTACTGCGCAACTTGATCAGTTCTTTGGGATCTTCTACGCCGACAATGCGGCGTGCATAAGCCTGCAAAGCGAGCCAATCAGGTAACGAAACTGTTTTTCCGATATCGCTGCCGAGTTGCTGCCGCACGCGGTTTTCGAGCAGGCGCAGCTCATTGGCATTCAGATAACGCGAATAATATGTATCGACCACATAGCGTACTGATTTGGTGCCCATCGCACCGAAAAGGTTGGTCTTGAAGAGACCAAGATTCAGTTTTTTTTCTTCTTGTACCGTTTTTGCCGTTTGGTATACCTTGAGCGCTTTCTGCTGCTCGGCGATCTGCCGGCGAAATTCTTCAATCTGTATCAGGTTGCGCGCAATGTTATTGAGCTCCACAACGAGCGCTGAAATATACTTTTTTGAAATCGCGGCCTGCTTTTCATAACTTTCGGTGAGAATCGCTGTCTGCTGGTTTACCGTCGTAAAACTCAAAACCAGAATTGTCAGCGTGATCAGACTACCGGTAAACAGCGCAAGCTTTGCCCGAATGCCCGAGAGAAGAACTTTGAGAAAATTCGGCACGGTTAATCGATCTCGTAGCTGTATTCGCAGAACTGGTGTCCGCGTGCCATGGTGACGTGCACTTTGTGCTTGATGCCCGGGGTAAGGCCGGCGAAGAGTTCTTGCCCTGCCGCCTCACCGACATGGCATAAAATCGTCGCGCCGTCGCGACCCTTATAGGGACAAGTATGCACGCGCCGCACGACTTTCTTTTCGTTCACATAGAAATCTTCGCCGATGATACCAGTTGCATTTTCGGCCAGCCGCGTTGCCTGCATCGCAGGCTCAAGCACATGATCGCCCGGTTTGGCGGCAGCGCGAAACGCTGGCGCAAGCACTTTGCCGGCAACGTTGCCCATCACCCGCGCCACCGGTTCAAGCAGGTTCTCGGCAGTTTTGCCGGTCAGCCGCTGCAGCAGAATATACGGTTCAGCCCAGGTTTTCTCGATAGCCGCCGAAATAAAAGAGGGTAATCCTTCTTTAAACAAGCTATCATCTTGTACCCGCACGGCAGCGCGTTCTTCATCGCTGGTCATCAGATAGGGGGTAACGTTCTCCATAGTACTCTGCATGGCTCACGCCCGGGCCCGCCACTCTGCGTAAAGCGCCATTCGCAGAAAAAAAAAGAAACAAAATCGCGTCTCCCTCGTCATCTGTTTTATATGACAACAACGATGACGCACACCCAAATATTACCCGACGTAGATCTGACTAATCTCGTGGGGCTGATTCGCATCGAGGCGGAAAACAGCGCGGACGGCGATCGCCTGTCAGAGGAGCTCAGCGCATGGCTCGCAGGCAACCGCTGGTCAGGCTTGGTCAAGACCGAGGTTTTGCCGACTTCGCACGGCTGCGAGGTGACTTTTTTGCCCGGCGAACACCAGAGTAATCCGACTGTGAAGCTCGCTTTTCACGCCGTGCCCGCTTTCCCGGAGATTCGCCATCGCCTTGCCCATTGGTTATATGAGCTGATGTAGCGCTAATCGGCGCGGTGTCAGCGCGGCGAAGGTGGCGTAAGAGGGCCTGCCAGCGCCTGCGCAACCAGTTTGTTCTGCGCTCTCGGTCATGAAACCACCGCTGCCACGCGGTACGCCATGCCACACGAAAGCGGGTCAGCGCGCCATGCACTGCTTGGTAAACCAATGACGATTTGATGAAGGTATAAACACGGCTCTTGAATGCGACAATGCGTTCATAACACCAGCCAAACCAAGTGAAAGTGAGTAGCTTTGGTTTCGTAAGCGTGAAGAGCCGTGCCACGAGGGCGGTGCCCGCGATCTTGGCACCGATAATTGTCACGACCCCGATGAGTGCATGCCCGCCCGAAATAAAATACAGCGCGAGCAGTTTTACCGGAATCAGTATTAAAGAAGGGAACAGAAACATCAGCAGCGCGACGCTGCGCGGTGCGCGCACGATCAGCGATTCAAGCTGGCGTAATACCGGCAGGTGGCCAATCCATGCGGCGATGCGCTGCAGGTCATCCCAAAGCCAGTCTTCAAGCAGAACAATCACCGCGGCGATCGCATAGAGCGGCGCCGTCAGAATGTTCTTCAGCGTGCGCAACGGCCTCACTTCTTATATACCGGCCGCGCGTGGTATGTCGTATGCAACAGCGTGTGCGCTTTATGAGACAATGGTTTTTCCAGAAACTCTGCATACACCTGCTGCACTTCCGGGTTATCATGCGAGCAGCGCACCGCCTTATCGCGGTCGTCGGCAAACAGCCCCTGCATGCGCTTCTTGCGTATCGCATCGGTAACGCCATACGGTTGCCCGCCGCCGCCGATGCAGCCACCCGGACATGCCATCACCTCGATAAAATGGTAAGGCATCGGTTTGCCTTCGGCCTTTGCCTTGCGTACGCGATCGAGAACTTCACCGACATGCCCGAGACCGTGTGCAACAGCAATGCGGATTTCTTCTCCGGCGATGACAACCTTCGTTTCTTTGATACCTTCGAGACCGCGAATCTCTTCAAACACCAGTTTCGGCATTTTTTCGCCTGTCAAAACAAACTGTGCGGTGCGCAGCGCAGCTTCCATAACACCGCCGGTAGTACCGAACATGGTGCCCGCCCCCGAATAGGCGCCCAACAAGCTGTCTGCCTGTGCCGGTTCAAGCGCGCGAAAGTTTATTCCCGCCTGACGGATCATGCGCGCCAGTTCGCGCGTCGTCAGCACAACGTCGACATCCTTAAAACCCGATGCAAACATTTCATGGTCGCGCGTGATTTCATACTTTTTTGCCGTACATGGCATGATCGATACCATTTTCATGCGCGAAGGTTCGATCTGCATTTTCTGCGCATAATAAGTCTTTGCCAAAACGCCCATAATCTGCTGCGGTGATTTGGTTGTCGAAAAATGGGGAATAAAGTCGCTGTGCAGCTTCTCCATGTAATCTGTCCACGACGGGCAGCATGAGGTAATCAGCGGCATATCGCGTTTGCCGTGCGTGAAGCGTTCGACGAATTCGTTCGCCTCTTCCATGATGGTGACGTCGGCCGAAAAGTTGGTGTCGAAAACCGCGCTAAAGCCGAGACGCCGTAGCGCGGCATAGAGCTGCCCCGTTAGATTCGTACCCGGTTCATAACCGAATTCTTCGCCAATCGCCACGCGTACCGACGGCGCTATCTGCACCACAGTGAAGTTGTCCTTGCCACGCAAGAGATCCCACACGTGCGCTGTTTCGTCTGCTTCGACGATTGCCCCGGTCGGGCAATGCGCAGAACACTGGCCGCACATGACGCAGGGCGACTCAGCAAGAGCGATATCGCCCGCTGGTGCCATGCGTGTCTGCATACCGCGCCCGAGAAACGACAGTGCATTCACATTTTGCAGATCTTGACAGACATGCACGCAGCGACCGCACTTGATGCACTTATCAAAGTCGAGCACAAGCGAACCTGTTGAAGTATCTTTGCCCAGCCCCGAGAGCGAGTGGCCCCACAAATCTTCTCGAATACCGAAATCGGCTGCGAGCGACTGCAGCTCGCAGCTCTGGTTACGGCCACAGCTGAGACAGGCATTCGGATGCGTCGATAGAATGAGTTCGAGAACCGTTCTGCGCACCTCGGTGATTTCACCGTCATGCGTCGTGATGTGCATTCCGTCTTCGACCGGCGTCGTACACGCGCGCGGCAGGCCATTCATACCGTCGACGCGCACAATACAGAGGCCGCACGCACCGTTAGCGACGAGATCGGGATGCTTACACAGCGTCGGAATATTCACCTGCACGGCGTTCGCGGCGTCGAGCAGAGAGCTGCCGGCGCTGACAGAAACCGCGATACCATTGACCGTGACGCTTATTTCAGACATAATGATTAGGCTTTAATCTCCCGGCAAAGATTTTCATATTCAGGGCGAAAATATTTGAGCGTTGCGAACAGCGGCGCAGGTGCCGCCTTCCCCAGACCACAGAGCGACGCCGCCTGCATCGCATGCGCGATGCGCTCGATCTGTTCGAGGTCAGTTTGGGTGCCGCCTGCAAGCAGTTTGTCAAAGAGGCGTTTGAGTTGAAATCCCCCTATGCGGCAGGGCGCGCACTTGCCACACGACTCATCGGTATTAAAGCCGAGGTAAAACCGCATCAGCTCAACCATGTTCACATCTTCATCAAGCACAATCATACCGCCAGAGCCGATAATTGAACCCAATGCCGACATATCTTCATAAGTCAAATGCGTCTCGAGCAGGTTGGCCGGCACAAGCCCACCCGAGGGTCCACCGGTCTGCACTGCTTTGATTTTTTTTCCGGGTACTAATCCGCCGCAGAGATCGTCGACGACCTCGCGTACGCTGACACCGAGAGGCACTTCAACGAGTTGTGTTCGGCGGATTTTTCCCGACACGGCAAAAACTTTTGTACCCTTGGATTTACCCTCGCCGATACCCGCGTACCATGCACCGCCACGTGCAAGAATTTCCGGCACGCTGGCCAGCGTCTCGACATTGTTGATCGTCGTCGGGGCATCGTGCAGGCCCTTCACCGACGGGTAAGGCGGCCGCGCATGCGGGCTGCCGCGCTTGCCTTCAATCGAGGCAATGAGCGCGGTCTCTTCACCGCACACATAAGCGCCCGCACCGAGACGAACGCGCGCCTCAAACGAAAAATTGCTGCCGAGAATATTTTTTCCGAGATAACCCTTTGCGTGCGCGGCATCGATCGCCTTCTGCACGCGCGCCGTCGCCAGCGGATATTCGGCACGAATGTAAAAATAACCTACGCTTGCTCCTGTAGCATAACCTGCGATGATGAGGCCTTCGAGCACCGTATGCGGATCACCTTCGAGCAGGCTGCGGTCCATGAAGGCGCCGGGGTCGCCCTCATCGCCGTTGCAGATGACATACTTTTCGTCGCTGCGCTGCGCTGCCGTCATCTGCCATTTTTTCCCCGTCGGATACCCGGCCCCACCGCGGCCGCGCAGGCCACTGGCGAGAACTTCATTCACAACGACATCAGGCGCTTGTGCGAGTGCGCGCCTGAGGCCATTGTATCCACCCGCCGCTTCATATGCAGCAATGTCTTCGGGATCAAGCATGCCACAGTGGCGGCTGGCGATTCGCAGCTGCGCGCTTTCCCGCATAATCGTACCGACATCGGGTTCATCTCCCTGAAGTACCGAGGCAAGGGCATGCGCGATAGTGTCTCTGCCGAGATCAGCAACCATAAATCCGCCGGGAAAAAATTGCAGTGCATAACCGCGGTTATAGAAACCAAAATCTGCCACTTCGATGATTTCGACACTGGCGTCGACGCCGGATTTGATAAGAGAAAGCAGATCTTCGTCGCCGCGCTGCATGGTGTCGCAACAGACGATGCTCGTGATCTTCTTTGATAGAATACCGGGTATGCGCGAACCCAACACAAGATAATCATGCGCATCATTTTGCGACGGCAGCCTTCCCTTGACGACAAACTCTTCAAACAGCAGGCGCGCGCTACGCGTTGTCAGTCTGCCAAAGTGCAGATGCGGACGGCCTTCAATAATGAATTCGGCTTGCGCATCGGCGTAGCACATGCCGGGGGTACCAACCTGAACAATTTTTATCGCAGGAAAATTCGCCGCGCGGATTTTAAATTCTTCAAACACGGCGCCGGCACCTGCGGCGATGCCGCCGGAATCCATAGCCACGCGAATTTCGCCGGCGGGATTCATCTGGGCGGTCTCCGTGAAATCTCAGTGCTTTCCGTCATGCCCACTCAACCCACTCAACATCTCTGTTGTTTTCTGCGCATCAAGATGCGTGTGTATTTTTTTGTCGGCAAATGCCAAAGGTGCGAGGGAGCAACAACCGACGCAGCGCACCTCGCTGACGTTCGTGCCGGCATGATTCGCCGCATACGCACGCGCTGCTTCAAGCACCGGTGCGCTGCCGTTTAGCCAACAACTCGTGCCATGGCAGACAACGATCGAATGTTCACCCGGAGGTGCGGTGCGGAAGTAATGATAGAAAGTCAGCACTTCATAGATACGCGCGAGCGGAACGCCGAGACGTTCGGATAAAATCAGCGCCGATTCACGCGGTACATAACCGTGGGCATCTTGAATGGCATGCAGAATGAGTATCAGGTTATCGGGTTCCGAAGAAAACCGCGCGATCGTGGTATCAATCTCCGTAAGAAGATCTGCGCTGGCGACGACCATGTGACTGCTTCGGTGGGGGGCGGTTATTAGGTAAAGCTACTTTATTTGTGTATCGGGAGGTTGTATTACCAGAATTTCCACCAGGGTTTATCAACCTTGGCCGCTGTCCCGCGCCAGGGATCGGGCATTTCCCACACCGAGCGGCGGCGGCTTTCGTCCGCGGCGACCCTGCGCCGTTCTTCTCTTTGCTGAAGCTCTTGCGCGCGAATTTTTTCGCGCTCACCCTGTCGCTCCGCCTCTATTCTGGCTTTTTCCGCATCACCCCATGAGGCCACGATGTGCGCGACCTGTCGCACGACAGAAGACGGAACATAATCGGGCGGATTTTCCAGAAAAGCGCCAATCGCAAAACCATTGGCAGCTCCCTGATCGCGCGGCCCCAACCAATAGGTCACAACTTCGTCCTGACGGATGATAACCCCGTTTTTATTGTATTCATCTTGTTGGTAAACGATGTCAATTTCCTGCATAAATCTTTCTCATACCGATGAGGCAATCCACGCATAAGGCCGCAGGCCTGCGGAAAACCCGTTTCCGGGCCAGAATGGATACTCCGCAGTGCCTTCGTTGACGGCCTGTCTAAAATCCCCTTTTTGCCGGAATGCCATCTATTTCCATCAGCAGGGAAAATGAAACCCGCGTCAAGGCTGATATCACCGTCAACTCAGAAGAAATCAAACCCGCCGAAGAACAGGCGCTGAAAAAAGTCGGCGCGCAGGCTGAAATCAAAGGCTTTCGCAAAGGCAAAGCCCCGGCACACCTGATTAAGCAAAAGTTTGCGCCTGATATCAGGCTCGAGACCCTCTTTGCGCTCGTCGACAACCACCTGAGCGAAGTCGAAAAGAAAATTGAAGAACGCGTCTACCGCCTTGTGCGCATCGAAGATGTACAAGAAAAAGGCGATAAGATGTCATTTGCCGTCAAACTCGATCTTTTTCCTTATGTCAAGGTCGGCAAACTGAAAGTTGCGCAGCTGACGCGTCATCTGCCGGCAATTGACGACGCCGACGTCGAGCAAGAAATCAATGACCGCCTGCTCAAATTTGCCGAATACCATGTGGCTGAATCTGCCGACACCACCGCGGCAAAAAATGACAAACTGACCGTCGATTTTGAAATCTGGATCGACGATGCACCTTCGGGAGAAGTCAACAAAGACTTCGAATTCGTTCTCGGCTCGGGCACTCTCAGCCGCGAACTCGAGCAGCAGATCGCCGACAAGAACGGCAAAGTCGGTGAGGAGTTCAAATTGCGCAAAGATATTCCTGCGCAAGAAGAAGGTAAAACCCGTTCATACGAAATTATCGCCACGCTGAAAAAAATTGCCAAACCGAAGTTGCCTGAACTTACCGATGCATTCGTTGCCGACAAGTTTAAGGGTACAAACGTTGCGGATTTCAAAACGAAAGTCCGGGAAGAACTCGAGCGGCGCTTTCACATCGCCCTCGTGCGCGCCGAGACCGATCGGGCGCTGAAGGCACTCGAAGGCAGCGCGCAATTCTTTCTTTCGGAAAGTTTCATTGATCAGAAAGTCGAGGATTTCCTCAAGAGCCGTAACATCGACAAAGCCGACCTCACCGCTCCGCAAATAACGAATATCCGCAACGCACTTTCCGAGCAGGAAAAACCGCAACTGCTCATGCGCCAACTCATCAACGACGCGGAAAAATTCCATCAGAAGAAGAACAAGAGCAATGAGACATATATTCAGGCGTTCAAACGGTATGTGCGTGAAGAAATCACGCGTTTCGAAACTGCCTCGGAAAAGACCGACGCATTGCTCGCAGAACTCGAGCGGGCAATCGATGCAATGGTCGAAGGCAGAACCAACCAAAGCCCTTGGGAATCGCTTATCTCGTCATACCTGACGGTCTTTAGCCGCGAATTCCTGTTCGGCTATTTCGACGACGAAGGTATTGTCAAGAAAGGCAAGAAGATGACCTATAAAGAGCTTGCAGGCCTGCTGGGCCGCGAGGCTTCTGACCCCGGAGCCAATGGTTAACCCGGTAAAAGAAAGCTTAACTTGTAGAATCCCTCTTTATATTATTGCGCTGACCGCCATGAGCCCGGTTTTTGCGGGCAACAACGCCCTGTCGAGCTGGCAGGTTATGGCCGAGCGTGCGCAGACAATGCTCGAAGAAACGCAGGTCGACATCGATAACAAACTGCTGCAGACCTATCAGGGTTATGCGGGTGTGTGGGCCAACGTGGGCGGCAATACCGCTATTAAAAAAATCTGCAAAACGGATCAGTGTGATGCCGGTCTCTTCCGTTCGATCAACGAACTTTCGGCCGACGCGAAATATGTACGCAAGGCTGGTCTCGCTTTTGTGCCTTTCACACCAAAACATCTCGAATATCTGAGAGCAGCCGGTATCGAACGGCAACGCGTGACGCTTAAAAAGGGCCAATACTTGTGGCCCGTCATGGGGTTGCGCATCACCAGCAGGGTCGGCAATCGCTGGGGTAAAGTACACGGCGGCATCGACGTCGCCGCGGCTCGCGGCAGTATCGTCATCGGGGCAACCGAAGGTACGGTGATGATTGTCGGTGATCAGGGTGCCTACGGGCATTGCGTTTTTGTCGAAAACCATGACGGCACCGTCGCGTGGTATGCGCATCTCAGTGATTCATTCGTCAAAGTGGGAGACAAAATTGCACGCGGCCAGATCGTCGGCACCTCGGGTAACACTGGCCGCTCAACCGGGCCACACCTGCATTTTGAAATGCGCACGCAACAAGGCATCATACTCGACCCCGAACATTTCTTTTTTCTGCCATACGAAGAGCATTTGAAACAATCGCAAGATTTTGAAAACGAAATGGCGACAAAAAACAAAATGACGGCAAAAACTTCGAACAAACTCTGAGATGCGGGAATACCTGAACGCAAGGCCCAGACGCAACCGCTCTTCTGCCGGCGTGCGTGCGCTGGTCAGCGAAACACAGGTGCGCACCGACAAGCTGATCGAGCCATTGTTTCTCATCGACGGTACCAACCGCAGCGAAGACATCCGCTCGATGCCCGGTATTTCGCGGCTGAGCGAAGATCTGGCGCTGAAACATGCCGAACGATCGCTCAGGCTCGGCATTACGAGCTTTATTCTTTTTCCCGCAGTCGATGATTCATTGAAAGATGCAACGGGAACCTATTCGTATGCGGGTGAG
>JAEUSA010000165.1 GCA_016788945.1 Leptospiraceae bacterium | reverse complement strand
TACAAGTCAAGGGAAGGGGTTTCGGGGTCGAGGGTATCCTCGACCCTTTTGCTTCAGGCCTACTGATTGCCGCCACCGGCACTTCCACCCGCTTTTTAGAATATTTTCTTGCACTGCAAAAAGGCTATACTGCCGAAATCTGCCTAGGAAAAGCGACAGATACGCTCGATTACACCGGTTCCCTAGTTAAGGAAATGCCGGTACCTGACATAACGAGCGAGCAGCTTCTGCAGCTCAGAGAGCAGTTTACGGGAAAAATCTCGCAGATTCCCCCCTTGTTTTCCAATATTCGGGTGGATGGCAAACGTGCCCATACCCTTGCGCGCACCGGTCAATCCGCCGAATTACCACCGAGGGATGTTGAAGTATTCGAATTAGAGGTTATTACGCGCAGCGCCAGGTTTTTAATTGTGCGCTGCACTGTTTCCGCGGGCACATATGTTCGCTCCCTTGCGCGCGATATAGCGGCCGCTTTAGGCACCTGCGGCCACTTAACGAGACTCAGGCGCACAGCAATTGGGAATTTCAGACTGCCGAACGAGGCGCCCGCGTTCGCAGATTCTCCTGGAATCCTGATGCAGCAGCTCACCGACGATAAAGCGCTCGATTTTTTGCCGAAGTTTGAGCTCACAGCTGAGGAAGCCCGCCGGTTCTGCAAAGGGCAACGCATTCGCGTCGCAACTGTACCCCAAGGAATTTATCGCTTACATGAGAGCGGTCGCTTTATCGGACTCGGCCACATCGATACCGGCGTGGCACGTGTAGAGAAAATCTACCCGAATTGACGGCGTGTCTGAATTTAGACTTTTGCGGAGTCCGGGGTTAATATCCGGCACATCGCGCAAGCACTGGAGAGGTGTCAGAGTGGTCTATTGTGCATGCTTGGAAAGCATGTGTACCGCAAGGTACCGGGGGTTCGAATCCCCCCCTCTCCGAAGGATAGGATGTCCGAGGAGTGTGCTTTACACGATGCCTTTCTGAGCACGCTCCGCAAGCCACCGCATGCCATACTTTACTCACAACGAAACTGAACTCTATTACCGCGATCAGGGCAAAGGCAATGTCGCATTCATTCTGGTGCACGGCTGGTATCAGAGCGGTGATCAGGCGTGGAGTACACTCGCGCGTGATCTATCGGCGCGCTACCGGTTATTCATTCCTGATTTGCCCGGGCATGGCCTGAATCCCGAAATCCCCGCCGATTTCAATAAACAATCCAACATCGATCTGTTGATCGCTTTCATCGAACACACGCGCCGCAAATACCGCTTGCGAAAAATCTTTCTTGCGGGACATTCCTATGGTGCGTTCGCGGCGTTATCCGTGGTGGCGCGCATACCCGACGCGCTGGCGGGAGTTCTGGCGTTCGCCGCCGTTGACGATTACGAACCGTACAAGCCACGCCTGCGCAGCGTGTTGGCTGTACCGCGATTCTTAGAGGGCATCTATTACCGACTTCAAGCAGTGTTTGCACAGTTTCCCTATGGCGATCGTCTTCTGCTCTACGGTGATATGCCTGCGCATCTAGTGCCCGGTAGAATGGCGTATGCGAAAATTAAAAATCGTATTCTGAGTCCGGCGGCTTCGCGCGCCTATATGCAAACTTTTATCCAAAGTCGAGTCGATTGGCCGACCGAGCCCATAAACACGCCGATTTTGCTTGGCTACGGTGACCGCGATTCATTGACCTCCGCCTCTTGGGCGAAAAAAATTCTCCCACATTTTTCGGGCGGCAGCGCCGAAGTAATCGCCGATGCGGGCCACAATGTTCAGATTTCTGGGGCCAGTGATCTTGCACTCGAAATACGCAAGTTTGTCGAAAAATGTTTGCGTCAGCGCAAGAAAAAATGAGGTGGATGGATATGCGTTCAGTTGTTTTGTCATTTTTACTTGCGGCAATGACCGTCTTTGTTGCGGCAGGGTGCCGGCAGGCCGACCCTGATTGGATTGAACGCTACAAACGGTCCGTGCGATCTGACATTGATCTCTACCTCGTTCCTGAGCGCTTCGCGGTACTGGAATCCAGCTGGCTCAAAAAAAGTGCCATCGCGCGTTACGATCGAGCGCAGCTGGAGGCGGCGCTGAAAACCTACGGGCGTTCACTCGACGATCTGCGTCGCAATGCACAATTAGACTACAAAGAAAATGGCAACACCGTGACGATGAAGGTCGGTCGTATTTCGCATTCCACGGCATATGATTATGATACGTCGATTCCGATTATTTTTCACGGTAAATGGTTCAAACCGGGACAATACAATGAAATTGTGCACCAGCAGCATATAGCACCGACACTCGCGAAAATTCTCGGCGTCCCTTCGCCGTCGGGTTCTGATGCCGAGGCACTACGCGTTGTCGCTGGAATCAAAGAAAAGCCTTCAATCGTGGTTGTTGCGGTTATCGATCAAGGTGGCATGGGCTTATTGCGGCACCACGCTTCTTCCGCACCGGTAATCCACACGCTGATGAAAAACTCTGCTAACATGACGCAGGCGCATGTCGGTCATCTTGATGCGCACACCGCGGTCGGACACATGGCAATCGGTACGGGAGCCTACCCGATTAAAAGTAATGTCATTGGCAATACATTCTTTTCAATGCAAAAAGCCGCTGGTAAGGCAAAACTTGAAAAATCCGAGATCTACGCAACCAAAGATGAAAGCAAAGTTACGCCAGACGAGTTAAAAGCTGAAACATTAGGTGATGTGCTAAACAGAGTTCATGGCGGTAAAAGTGTCATTGCCTCGCAATCGTATGCGCTGCGCGCTTCGATTGGCATGGCGGGGCATGGTCTTTCGGGGGGAAAAAACAACTATGTTTACTGGCTTGATGCCACCAAGTCGAAATGGCTGACCGATACTCGCTACTATTCGTTACCTCGCGTCGTCGCCGCGTCAGACGTGCTATTGCATTATAACAAACATTACCCACAGGGTTTTGAAGGTTATCAAATCAAAGACACCAAACTGGCACTCGAGAACTGGGGCGTGATGATGTCGACGCCTGCAGAAACGCAGCTTGAAGGCGAACTGATGCGCGCGGTCATCGAACAGGAAATTCTCGCGAAGAAAAAAGACAAAGATGAATTTACCGATCTGATCTACATTTCGTTTAAATCGGCCGATGCCGTGGGACACCACTTTGGTTATCACTCGCTCGAGGCTGGTGAAACCCTCGGCGAAATTGACAGGCAGATAGCAAAGATGTTGGAATTTCTGAAAAAGCACTACGGCGACAATTTTGCTTTTGTGTTAACCGCCGATCATGGATGCGCTCCTTCTTCAGAGATCAGCGGTGGTGCACGGCTGACGGTCGAAGAAGTTATCGATGCGATCGATACGCTGTTACCAAAAGAAGTCGCCGCCAATGAATCTCTCGTGCGTTTTATGACTGTGGGCCAAATCTCTCTTAACAAGGCACTCATGCAGAAGCATAACATCAGCGAGGCAGCGATCGTTGATAAAATTGCCGCTTTCGAGAACAATGGAAAAAAATTCTTCAGGCATGTGCTGACGCGCAAGGATCTGGGCCTTGGCGCCTGAAAAAGCCGGTAACGATAAAAGATTCATAGCCGGCATTCTCTTTACCGTGCTCGGCGCTGCGGGCTTTTCGGCTAAAGCGATTCTCGCCAAACTTTGCTACCGTTACGGCATTTCCGGGTTTGCCACATTGACCTTGCGCATGATGATGGCATTACCGATGTATATGGCAATTTTCTGGTGGTATTATCGCAAACAGGATGAGACTACCAGAAAAGGTTTCCGCAAAGACTGGATATCGATATCCATTGTAGGTCTGTTCGGTTATTATCTGGCGAGTTGGTTCGATTTTGTCGGCCTCGAGTATGTATCCGCAAGTTTTGAACGGCTATTGCTTTTTATTTATCCCACACTCGTTTTGCTCATTTCACTGTTTTGGCTGAAGACGCGCGCCGGCAAACGTGAGGTGGCGGCCTTGCTGATTACTTACATCGGTATTGGTATCGCTTACCACAATGAAACTGCGCTGTCAGGCCTGAATGCGAATATCGGCGCCGTTTACATTATTTTTGCCGCGGTCACGTATGCAGTCTACCTTGTCGCGACGGAAAAACTCGCGCGACACTATTCGCCGCTTGTGTTTACCAGTTTTGCGATTATTATCTCTGCGCTTGCAATCATTCTGCATGGAACAATAACACGTGAAAAATTGTGGGGATTTCCGACACCTGTTTATTTCTATACGCTGGCGATGGCAATTTTTTGTACTGTGCTACCTTCCCTTTTCGTTGCGCAAGGCATCGCCATGATCGGTTCAAACCGTGCGGCGATTCTGAGTACGCTTGGACCGGTGATGACGATCTATCTCGCGTTTGTTGTGCTCGGCGATGACTTTACCCCGGCGCAGGCAATCGGTACTGCCTGTGTTCTGGCAGGTATTGCGATGCTGACGATTCGCCGGAGGCAGGCGGTGTCGCATGAATGAACTGCTGCGCGCATCGCTCGACGGTGACAAGTTTGCCATCGCCAAACTGATCTCGCTATTTGAATCCGTTCGGGCAATCGACCAAGAAAAATGCATTGAAATTGAGGCGGAGCTCGAAGCGGAACGCGCGGGCAAAGGCCTTCTTGTCGGGCTTACCGGAGCGCCCGGCGCGGGCAAATCGACACTGATACAGCACCTCGTTGATGCATTGCTTCAAAAACAGCCGACGTGGAGAATTGCGGTTGTGGCCGTTGATCCGTCGAGCCCGGTCTCCGGCGGTTCGCTGCTTGGTGATCGCACACGCGTGAATTTCGGTGCAAACGAGCGTACCTATTTTCGCTCGCAGGCTTCTGACCTCGACTTGGGTGGCATTGGCCGCAATACGTTTCGCGTCTGCCGTCTGCTGCGCCGCCTGTTTGATCTCGTGCTGATTGAATCTGTTGGCGTCGGGCAAAGCGAGATCGAAATTGCCCGACTGGCAGATATTACGCTACTTGCACTGCAACCGTTCAGCGGCGACCATATACAGTTTATGAAATCGGGCATTATGGAAATTCCGCAGGCATTTGTCATAACCAAATGCGATGCTGAAGATCTTGCCAAACGCAGTCTCTACCAGTTACAGTCGAGCCTGGATTTTCTACAGAAAGTCGATGCAACGAGCGAACCCCCATCAGTTTTTCAGACGAGTTCTGTGCGCAAAACGGGCTTTAGCGAATTAGCGGAATTCATAGCTGCCGCGGCGCCGCTGAATGCGGCAGCGGAAACTGAGCGCGAGGACTATTTTCTCCGCAAAGAAATAAGATACTACTGGGGCGAATATGGCCTAAAAAAAATCGGTCACGAGATTCAGGCAACGGCAGGGGACTGGTTTGAGCGACGGCGGCGCACCTTACTCAGAGACCTCGAATTGGCAGTGAAACAGTGAAGGCATCATTGATAAAATCTGAACCTCTGCTCGGTGTTTTGGGCTTTTCACATCTCGCACGGCGCTTCGGCAATTTCTGGGCGCTGACCGACGCGAACGGTGAAATCGAAGCCG